>JBBQOJ010000624.1:0-2461 GCA_038330815.1 Chitinophagales bacterium
TTCCATGTACTTTTTCCTTTAGAGGAACAGAACGCAATCCTTCGGACGAAACGGGGGGCAAAAAATGCATGCGAAGCCGCGTGGGTAACAGGTACAACCCTTTATCGATCGGCGTGGCGGCTTTGGTGCCAAAAATTACACAGGGGATCACTTCCTTTTTCGAATCCACCGCCAGTTTAAAAGCGCCATCGTAAAAGGGTTTAATTGGTTCATTGGTGCGATTGCGGGTGCCTTCAGGGTAAATGCACATATGCATGTTATCCCGCAATACTTTTTTCATATCCTCAAAACTTTTTCTACGGCTATGGTTATCATTCCTGTCAACCAATACCGATCCTCTTTTGTAAAACCAACCAAAGATGGGCACCCTGGCAAAGGATGCCTTGGCAATTGTTTTATTGGGCCCGGGAACAAAGGGGGCAGACAGGGGAACATCCAGCAAGGCATTGTGATTATACACAATCACATAGGCCTGGCCCTTTTTAAAATGCTCCCTTCCTTTTACTGATAAGGGGCAACCTATAATAAATAACCAACTGCGCATCCACCAACGGGAAACGGTAATAAAATAAGCTTGTCCCTTTCTTTCATCTTTAAAAAGATAGGATAACATGGACGGAATGAAAATTATAAGGAAGGTGATAATGAAGGTAACAATACCCCACACGGCCCACACCCGCCCAAAAATATCTTTTATTAGTTGACCAGCCGAAGGCCTTGGATGAGGGGTTGATATTGTTTCCTCCATAGTTAGTTTAGATTGCTGCCCATGATTTTATAAAATAATTAAAGCATTGGAAGTTGCCAGTCAATGGGTGGTAATCCCTGTTGTGTTAATAACTGGTTTGCCTTTGAAAAATGTTTACACCCGTAAAAACCTTTGTCCGCACTAAAGGGGGAAGGATGGGCAGCCTTCAGGATAAAATGCTTTGTTTCGTCAATCAGCACTTGCTTTTCCTGGGCAAACTTACCCCATAATAAAAATACTACGCCTTTTTTTTCATCCGAAATTTTGCTTATAACTGCATCTGTGAAATTCATCCAGCCGGTTTTGGCATGACTGGCAGGTTCGTTGGCACGCACCGTAAGTATGGCATTTAACAACAATACACCCTGTTTCGCCCAATGGGTTAAATTGCCATGCAGGGGTGGCATTGTGATGTCAAGGTCTTGCTGAATTTCTTTGAATATGTTCACCAGCGAGGGAGGCGGTTTAATACCTTCCTGCACCGAAAAACTTAACCCATGCGCCTGGCCCGGGTTATGATAGGGATCCTGGCCGATGATAACAACGCTCACCCTACCAAAAGGGGTTTGATTAAACGCGTTAAAAATAAGTTGACCCGGTGGATATATTACCTTACCTGCCGAGCGCTCCGTTTTAAGAAGGGTTACAATTTCAAGGAAATAAGGCCTTGTAAATTCATTTTTCAATACAGCTTTCCAGGAAGGTTCAATTTGTACGTCCATGCAGGTTGTTTGAGTAAAAATACAAAAGTCGGGCTAAAACTACGCTTGTATTACAAGCGGTAATTTGCTGTCGTGGTATTGGTTGATTTTACTTCGCTGGTATTTGAGCCAATGAGCCCAATCCCTATCCTGCAGCCGTTATTGACATTGTCTAAAAAAAATTAGTTAATAAATATTTCATCGGCCACTACAAAGGCAGGCTCCCCCTTTTTACGATGCCAGGTGGGTAGTGTTTCCAATGGCTGCATAATCACTTTAATGTATTTCTCCGTAATGGATGGAAAGGTGATTTCCAACACTTGCGTGTAGGTGGTTGCCTGTTGTGGTGGTAGGGTGGGCCGTATGGTTTTTATCAACCTGAAATGGGCGGTATCCTCACCCGCCCATACCTGCAGTAACCGGGGCGGAAAAATGCTGCCATTAATATCCACCAGGTTGCCGATGGAAACGGACTTCAGGGTTGGCGGTTTCTCAAAATATAGGATAGCTTGCATGGGATATGGTAAAAGCCGATCCATTTACCGCTGCGCACATTCATTTCACCCTTTGCTGCATCAAACAGTATAGAAGAAGGATACTTTTTATAGGCAGCAGCAGCACCGGGCGGAAGCAGCCACAGGGAGTCAATCCTGCCGGTAGCTTTAAAAAATGAGCTGGTGACGATTTCACTGCTTTGCCATCCGGGTTTAAATGCCCGCGCTTTAAGTGTAACAGTGTTGGTCAATTTCAATGGCTGGGTAAACAAGGAAGAAGTAGTACTATCCGGCTCAGTTCCGTCCGTTGTATAGCGGATTTGCACACCGCTTATATAGTTTTTCATCGTTACAGTATGCGTTCCAATTACTAAATGGCCATCACTTTCTATGAGGGGCGAATTTAGTGGCAGCAGGATGGAATCACCATAAAACCCGGTTTCAATTTGAGTGTTTTTAAATTGCGACTGTAGTGCCTGTAATGGAACCTCACGGGCCGGCGTATTCCATATTTGCAA
>JBBQOJ010000625.1:0-2454 GCA_038330815.1 Chitinophagales bacterium
TGCCGGTAGAAAAATGAGCCGTACCAAGGCACTCGCCAATATTACCCTGGAAGCACTTCAAAAAGAATTGAAGTTACATGGTGTTAGCTTGATTGGGGGTGGACTGGATGAAGCTCCTTTTGCCTATAAAGATATCAATGAGGTAATGAAAAGCCAGGAGCACCTGGTAGACGTAGTTGGGAAATTTTTACCAGTCATTGTGCAAATGGATGGCAGTGACCCAAGGAAGTTTAGGAAGAAAAAAACTGCGACTCCAGGCGGGTAATGTACCGGATGCTCCATGATTACAAGAATTGCATTGATAGCACCTGTTGTGTAAAAAGCAACAGGTGCTTTTTTATTCGCTGGTAGTTAACTGCCGCTCAATGGCACTGAGCTCACTCATGATCTGCTGTAAGCGGTCATTTTCTTTTTTTAATGTTTTTTTACCCAGGTAAAACCACGAGAATAACATCCAGGCAATATACACCGCCAGGAAAATCAGGATGTTTAGCAAGTGCCTGCCCTGGAAAATTTCAATGAAGTAAATTCCCATTGCCAGGTTAAGGAATAAGTAATACACCGGCATGTTCCACCGCAACTGGTTTTTACGAAAGGCATAGTACGCTTCCCATTGTTGCAGGTGCATGGCAGGTAGGGCCGTTACATTAATGGCGGCAATTTTTTTGTAAGTAAAAAACAATAGCAGGGCCTGTAAAATACATATGGCGATTACCATGAACAGGGCTGCATAGGTATACCAATGTTCAAAGGAAAATAACTCCATCAAGGTCATCAAAGCGATAAGTGCCGCAGTTAGTACCAATGAAATACCACCGGCTAACTGTTGCCGCTGCAACTTTTTTTTAATGCCAGTGGCCTGTTTGGAGACAGCCAGGCTTGGTAAGGCGGCTGCCGGGCCGGCTGGGGCAGATTGCCGCCATATATTTTTAAGTGAATCAAAGTCCTGCATGATGGTTGTAAATTTCGGTGAGTTGTTTTTTGATACGGTGAATTTTTACGCGCAGGTTGTTTTCGGTAACACCGGTGATAGCAGCAATTTCTTCATAGGTATTTTCCTCCAGTACCAGGGTGATGATGATGCGGTCTGCTTCCGGTAACCTGCTGATGCATTGATAAAGTAGTTTAACTTCCTGTTCCGTTGTATTTAATTCTTCGGGCAGCAGCACCAGTGTGGTGTTTTCAATATCCAGCAGCTGTTCTTTCTTTTTTCTTAAATGCGATAGGCAAGTATTTACGGCTATCCTGAATATCCAGGTGCTCCATTTTGCATCGCCCCTAAACTGTTCCATATTGTTCCAAACTGATATAAAAGTTTCTTGTAAAAGGTCCTGGGCCAACACTGCATCGCCGGTGTACCCCAGGCATAGCTTTTTAATGCCCTCCCCATGCTCCTCGTATAGTTTTGTAAATGTTGCCTGTTGATTCATCTTTTCATTGCTGGTAGTTGCAAATGTAATTTGTATATGCTTACTGTGTTTAATACAGGTAGTGGTAGCTCCATTGCATGGGCCTGCTATTTACAGAGAACTTTGTTGAATAGCTTACTTTTTTCACCGCTTACTAAAAAGAAATCAGGTAGCAGTGTGTCCATCCGACGCCCATGTTAGCGAATTAAACAATCCCATTATTATAAAATAAATCACTGTGTTTTCACAATCCCTACTTCTGCAAATTGCTACCATTAGTAATAGGTAAACACTATGTGTTATTGCGCCGTCTTTGTTTCTTAATGCAATTCTTCAGTCAAAGGCGTAAAATCCTTATTGTAGAAAAGTATCAATTTCATTATAGAACCACTGTGGCTGATCATACATTATAAAATGCTTGCTGTCGGCTACATGAATGGTTGCGGTGGGAAGGGCGGTAAATTGCTGACCAATTAATTCATAGCTTTTCTCTTTGGTAAAATAAATGCTGCCCAATACCAATACGGGGGAACTAATCTGCCCTATGTCCTTTCTTAAATCGGTAGTTGCCAACTCAACAATGGCCATACCCAGGGTGCGCCGGTTGCTTTGGTATTGCCAGGTGGCAATTTGCCTGGCCCTTGCGGTGTCGTTTACTTGCCATGCCAGCGATTTGGCGGTGTTTTCAATAAAGCCTTCATCGGGCATTCCTTCAAAACTTTTTACCACCGCGGCAGTATTGTACATGGGCGATTTTCTTAGTGAATCCGCATTGGCAGCCGGGTTGCTTAAGGCGGATAAAAAGGGCATGCCATCCACGCAAATAAGTTTACCAAACAAATCAGGCGCGGTACTCGCTACCCATAGGCTCATAAAGGAACCAAGACTATGCCCCACCAATATGGGCTTTGCCAATTTATTTTGCCGGGTATAGCGGATGATTTCATCCCGTACCGTCCGCAAAATCGGACTGTCAATGGCAGGTGTTCCTGCAAAACCAGCGATGGTTAGCACATGGCATTCATAGCGGTCTTTCAGGTGATCA
>JBBQOJ010000626.1:0-2436 GCA_038330815.1 Chitinophagales bacterium
ACCTGGGTTCATCTATAAAAATTACACTATTTTTCCCCGCATGGCAGCAGCCACTGCAACATCCATCACCCGTTCTGCATAGGGGCGGGACAGGTCGTTCAGTACCTCAATTTTGTTATGTATCAAATCCTTATCATCCATGGTAATTGCCAGTTGTAAGGCCTGCATAGCAATAGCCGTTGCATTGATTTCTTCACTGGTTAAATAGGTGGCATTCTTTTGAATGAAGCGTTCTGTGGTTGCCAGCAACTGTTCCGCTTCTGTACGGGCCTCCACCAATGCCCTGGTGGCAATATCTTCACTGGCATGCTTAATGGAATCACGCAACATGGTTTCCAGCGCTTCATCCGTTAAAGCCAGTTGTGCCTTTACTTCAATTTCCTGCTCCACCCCACTGCGCAGTTCCTTTGCCTTCACTACCAGGATCCCATCCGCATTCAATATAAAGCGTACTTCTACTTTCGGCAACCCGGCCGGCATACCGGGGATACCGGTAAGGTTAAATTCGGCCAGTTTCCGGTTGTCTTTCACCATATCCCGTTCACCCTGGTAAACTGAAATTTTCATTCCACCCTGCCCGTCCTTTTGCGTGGTGTATTGGCGGGCTACCGCGTTGGGAATCTTTGAGTTGCGGGGAATCAACACATCCATTAACCCGCCCATCGTTTCAATACCGAGGGAAAGCGGGGTAATATCCAACAACAAAAAATCCTTGTTATTGCCTGCAAGGATATCTGCCTGCACGGCGGCGCCCAGTGCCACTACCTCATCGGGGTTAACCGAATCATTCACCGGTTGCTTAAAAAAACTGCCCACACTATCCTTCACTAATGGCACCCGGGTAGAACCACCTACCATCACTACCACATTAATTTGTGTCACGTCAAGACCCGCATCTTTTAAGGCCATAGTACAACAGGCGATGGTTTTATCTACCAATGGCTGCACCAGTTGATCAAAGCTTGCCCTGGTAAGTTGTAGCGGGTCGCCATTCAACTCAGCCTCAAACAAGGGAAAGGAAGACAGGTGTATTTTTGCCTGTTCGGCTTTTAGCCGGATGGCTTGTGCCAGGGCGCGGTTTTCCTGCAGGTCTTTTTCGGATAGGCCTGCCTGTTGCAGCCAGTACTGAACGATGGCGTTGTCGATATCGTCTCCGCCAAGATAAGTATTCCCGTTCGTGGATAAAACTTCAAAAATGCCATTACTTATTTTGAGGATAGAAATATCGAATGTACCGCCGCCAAGATCGTACACCGCAATGATCTTTTCATCTGTGTTACTAATACCGAGGCCGTAGGCAAGACTTGCCGCCGTAGGTTCGTTTACTATGCGTAAAACCTCCAAACCAGCCAGCTTACCTGCATCCCGGGTAGCTTGTCGCTGGGCATCATTAAAATAGGCGGGCACAGTGATGACGGCCTTATTGACCGGTGTTTTTAGAATATGTTCTGCCCGTTGTTTTAACTCCTTTAAAATAAAAGAAGAAAGATCCACCGGGGAATAAAATTTATCACCCACTTGTACCTTAACCAGCCTGTCTTCATCATCATCGATAATGCGGTATGACAAAAGGGAATTCGTATTTTTTAATTCCTGGTACGATTTCCCCATCAGTCGTTTGGCTGAATATATCGTGTTGTGTGGCTCGCTAATCAATTTGTTCCGGGCTTCCTCGCCTACGGTAACATTACCCTGGGCATCAAAATAAATAACAGATGGCACCAGCGCACTGCTGTTGTGTTCCTTCAAAGCCACCGGATATTTATTTTCAGGATGGATAAAAGATACCAGGCTGTTGGTGGTGCCCAGGTCAATCCCAACAATCATTTCTTCCTTTTGTAAACTACCGGTTGCTATATTGATTCCAATTTTTGCCATATAATTTGTGTTGTTTCATAAGCGTAATTGTAGACCAACCCCAAATGGTAGCTATAATAACGAATACCATCGGCAAAATTAACCATATTACCTCGACCACAGCGGGTATTTGATCACTATCTATTTAAGCGCCAAGGGGCAAAAAGATGCCCCTGCAGAGCGGGGGCATCTTTTATTACTTTCTAAATTTCTATTTGTCCGTTAAATGGATCAATAATCTTTTTAAACCGGGTGAGTAGTTACCTGGCCAGGGCAATATTTACAGGTGGGGCTGGCAAAGCAGCATTTTCCTGTACTTTGCGTTTTGAAATATTACCGGCAAATCCAATGCTGTGGTACACGTGGTATTCCACATTTTCAGTAGCAGCTACGCGGTACTGTGAATTGATAAGGATATACGACTCGTTGAACAGGTTAAACTGTAACCCTGCTCCCACTGGAACAAAGGCACCGTAATAGCCACCAAATTTAGATGCACCAATACCTGCAGAAAGGTAAGGGGTGAAGAAGTATTTATCGGATAGCAATTTCAGGTTGGCCATTGCAGTTGCATCCAAT
>JBBQOJ010000627.1:0-2428 GCA_038330815.1 Chitinophagales bacterium
GTGGTGGTAGCGTCTCGTTCTACAGTAAAGGTAAAATCGATGGAACGTATGCTGTCGAAGGCGGCCAGTCCATGCGCTCTGGCAATACTACCGGCCGGCCCATTTTTTAGGTTGCGCAAATTATCCCCTGCTCCACAGGCAGCTAATAATAACGTACAGCAAGCCAACACAACATTTAGGTGTTTAAACATTAAAGGATGATTAAAAAATTAAAGGAAAGATGAAAAACCAGGAGGTGTAAATTTTTTGCAGGCTACTCCACCGGCCTACTTTAAAGGTAAGGTATTTGTTAACTCGCTTTAAGGATGGTGATTTAGCAGGTGTTAAAATTTTACATTAGAGGCAATATTAATGAAATACACGCTTTGAGTTAATCGGGGTACAGTGCTCAGATAAAATGGATACCCGGTTCTCAATTTTAACAATGGTCAGGCTGCAACGTTGGTCTTCGTTGAAATATACCCCCTTATACCAACCTTTCCCCTTCCACCGCGTACTTACCACCGCGGTATTTCCATAAAGCTCAACCAAAAATTCCAACCTGGCCATGGAATCAAGGGTATAGGTTGCCGAACCTGCCGTTTGCACCAGGCGGTCTCTTTCAAATATGCCTCCCGACTGTGTGAAATAAATATACACCGGCGACAATACCGCATCTACCATTCCTAAATTTTTATCCTTCCATCCCTTATCAAATTGCTCAATCGCCTTTATTACCTCCTCCCTGGTGAGTGGCGAAGGCTTTTGCCGGCAGCCGCCAGTGGTTAACAATAATAAAAGCAAAATAGCAGGAACCATTCTCATTACGTGCAAATATATAGGTTGAAAATAAATCCCAACGCGGCTATCCTAAATTTATTACCACGAACCGCTGACTTTAAGAGACTGCATTTATTGAACCGGATGATTATCCGAATCACGTAAAGGAATATACGCAGTTGTAAAAACTACAGTTATAGTTACATTTTAAATTGTATATTAGTGGGATGGAACAGCCAACCGGCAACGTTAGTAATTTCATCCGCATTACTGCCGTATTGTTCGCCTTTAAATACCACTTGCTTTTTTAATATTTTATCAATCAACAGGCAATTTACTATAACAACTTTCATCCCTAAAAAAATCACCATGAAATCATTCAATTCGGTTATGCTAAAAATGCTATGCCTAATATTGCTGTCCTCCTTCTTTTACGAGACTACTTCGGCTCAAAGATTAAAGCGCAAACAAATTGTTGATGAAAAAAAAGCCAATTCCCGCAGGTCGGAAAAAAATGTAGTAGTGGTTAATACTAATGTTATAAATGAATTAATGGGGAAATGTATTGAAATGGGGATTGGCGAAGTAAAACTGGTGTTTGCCAGGATAAGGGCAGCAGACATCCCTGATTATATTGAAAACCATCCCGAAGCGGCAGGATATGAAAAAGAACTGATTGGAAAAATGACCGTGTTGATTAAGGTAGAAGGTGATAATATTAACGAGGAAAATTTTGTTAGTGATGCTCCAGCAAACCGGTCAAGCCTGGTTACAGCAAAAATGAGCGCTGCGGGTTTTGTAAAGGTCAACAGGCCCTATGGTAACTTGCCAGTTGCTTTAAAAGTGTTGTATTTTGAAGTTGGTAGTATTTGCCCACCGCCCAATTCCTGTAATTAAGGTATACTAATTTCCTTTTCCGGAACAACAGCTGCTTGTTCAAGGTTTGATTTTCCGGTCTTTTTCCTAAACCACCCGATGAGTTTGCGCAGGTAAACAAAATTTTTTGTTTCAATTAGTTTTTTGGACAACAGGTAATGCACCACTTTTTCTTCAAGATAATGATGAAGGGGTAACAGGAAGGATAGGAGCGCTATTTTAATCAACCAGATTTTAAGTGGTTCGCCGTGGGTAGCGTGATGTATATAGGTATCGCACAGCATGATAATGAATTCGAAAAAGGATATAAATGATAAGAACCCAATTACCTGGATGGTAAGTTTGGATAGTTTAAAAATGCCAAGGAACAACAACAATACAAAAGCGGTGAGTACAGAAATAGTAATCAACATATATTGAAGGTTGTGTAACCGGTTGGTTTTTTCCTGTTGCAATAATTCTGCCTCTTTTTTTCTTTTTTCTTCATTCCCAATTTCCAGCAGGGCTAAATCCTTGTCCTTTGTTAACAGGTCGAGGCTGTCTTTATACACGTCGTATTGCCGGTTGAAATAAAGTGCTTTTGTAAGATCTCCTTTTTGCTGGTAAAGGTTCCCCAACTGGTAGCTGATTGTTTTTATGTCGCGTAATCCGGATACCTGCCTGCTTAACATCAACGACTTTTCCTTGTAGTAAATGGCTTGGTCAATGTCGGGAGGGTTTGATTCAAAATAACTATTGGCCATCTCTCCAAAAAAATCCTTTTGCTGGCTAATGCTATAAGCACTGTCAAAAT
>JBBQOJ010000628.1:0-2420 GCA_038330815.1 Chitinophagales bacterium
CATCCGGTATTGCGTGTTGAGTAAGTATACATTGCCCACTGCTGCGATGGCCACTTCCAACACCGACCGGTTAAATCCCAGCCGGGCAGCGTCGTAACTTAATACGGTGGGTGGCAACTGAAGATGATCGCCAGCCAGTACTATCTTTTCTGCCAGTGGAAAGATGCACCAGGCGAGGGGTTCAATACATTGGCCCGCTTCATCCATTACCAACGTTTGAAAGTTCAGGTAATTGATTTTTGCATCATACAATCCAATCGGCGTTCCTATAATTACTTCCGCTGCTGTATACAATTTTGCTTCATTATAGGCCAGCACTTTTTTTATTTCGGCGCGTATGTTTTTTACCTCTTTAAATAACAGGTTACGCTGCTCCCTTTCTGCCTTGCCAAAACTGCGTTTGTATTTCAGGGCCATTTTTCTAAACTGCTCCGCCCGTATTTTAAGTTCTTTTATTTCCTTTTGTAGCTTGCTATTGCTGAGTTTGCCTTCAGGGGTATGAAGGAGAAGGCTGTCTTCCACCTTGCTGCTATTACCCACCCTTAAAATGGCAGCGCCTTGTTTCAACAATGCTTTAGCAATATTATCTGCTGCAGTATTACTTGGTGCCGCAACCAATACCTTTTCCCCTTTTAATATCAACTGGGTAATTGCCTCAACCAGCGTGGTGGTTTTACCGGTGCCGGGTGGCCCATGCACAATTACTATTTGGGTATTGTGAAGGATGGCACTTACGGCCTGTTGCTGGCTGTTATTTAGCAAGTGGTTTTTTAAAGCCGGCACTGGTGGATACAAGGCAGGTGGGATTAACGGTGCTGGTATGTCCTGGTGCAGCTGTTCAAACAGTTGGTATCGTTCCTTGTTGGCAGGTAATGCATTCAGGGCCGATTTCATAATGGTGGTGGTTCGTTGGTCGGGTGCCAGTTTAATGCCTACCCCGTTGTCCTCAATCCAGTCTGGAAAATCGGGTGCAAATAACCTGAATTCGCCTGACCTTCCCTCCAGGTTAATAAGTACACCTTTAATGGCATCCTCCCCGGAAATAAAACATTCAATAGCTGCACCATCTTTAAAAAGCTGGGTTTCGGCAGGGAAGTTAAGCCGGAAACTAATTTCAGGATAATCGGCATAGCCAAAATTTTTACGGGTAACCACAATCGGGTGTAAGGCCAGGCCCTCTGCTTTCAATGATTTGAGGGTATGTTGCTGATCAAGGCTATATCTTTTTACCTGTTCCTTTTCTTCCAGTTCGATGCACTGTAACAAACGTTGTATATGCGGATGGGTGATGGGCATAATGTGAAAATACAACCACTGCCCGCAATAAAAAAACGGTAACCGAGGATAAAGCCTGATTGCCTGGCTTAAGCAGCAGTGGGAAACGAAGAAGCGGTGTTTTAAAATAATTTAAAAGTTTTTCTCCGTTTACTTACTGCCGTTATTTTTATTGGCAGATTATATATATATTTAATTTATCTATTCTTGATACCTGCCATTCATTTCAAATTTTATTCAATATGCAATTAACAATCACTAATCTTACCAAAACCTATCCCAATGGTGTACAGGCATTAAAAGGCATCGACCTGGTAATACAACAGGGTATGTTTGGATTATTAGGACCCAACGGTGCCGGAAAATCATCGCTGATGCGCACCATTGCCACTTTGCAGGAGGCGGATGGTGGTTCGGTATTTTTAGACGGGCTGGATGTATTAAAAGAAAAAGAAACAGTGCGGAAGCTATTGGGTTACCTACCGCAGGAGTTTGGTGTGTATCCAAAAATCAGCCCGGAGCTAATGTTGGATCACATTGCACAATTGAAAGGAATTCACCAGGCGAAAGAAAGAAACCAGGTGGTAGGTGCGTTGTTAAACAGGGTAAACCTTTATGCAGACCGCAAAAAAAATCTCGGCAGCTTTTCCGGTGGAATGAAGCAGCGCTTTGGCATTGCCCAGGCGTTGATGGGCAATCCAAAGTTGATCATTGTGGATGAGCCTACCGCCGGATTAGATCCCGCAGAACGAAACCGTTTTTACAACCTGTTAAGTGAATTGGGCGAAAATACCATCGTTATTTTGTCAACCCATATAGTAGAAGATGTACGTACCCTGTGCAGTGATTTTGCCATTATCTGCCAGGGCGAATTGTTACGGCACGATCATCCGGATGAAGCCGTCCAGGAAATTGAAGGAATGATTTATAGTAAAGCAATTGAGAAATCAGCCATTGATGCCTACCGCAATCAATACCAGGTGATATCTGTGCAAATGAAAGGTGGCAGTTTGAATATACGGGTATTTGCTGATACCGACCCCGGCAATGGATTTATACCAGTGCCAACGGTTTTGGAAGATGTATATTTTCACCAGATTTCCAGTAGGATGGATGTTATTACCCTTTGATTTTAACTCTTCAAA
>JBBQOJ010000629.1:0-2405 GCA_038330815.1 Chitinophagales bacterium
CCTGTACGTACAATAGCTTTAAGTATCTCATGTATCCGATCGCGTTTGATATTTTGTAGATTCCAACTGCTGACAATGATTACCCGGCAGTTTGAGCATTTAAAGATAATGGCATTATTGGTTTTATTAATATTCACCGCCTATAAAAAGAAGCAAGCGGTGTTCGTTACCCCGTTGCACTTAGCTGGTACAAAATACCCTATTTATTTACCGGAACAAAAAGCCTGTAATTGGCGCCGCCAATTACAGGTACCTGCTTCCATCCGTATATGCGAGGCGGACGATTTATAGCCGGCCTTTTTAGCTGCAAAAGAATACTTGTTTTATAGTAGTTTTGCAGCACTCAAAAAAGATATATGAAACATGCTCCCTCCTTTATACAAACCATGCGCTGGTTTGGTCCCAATGACCCTGTTAGCCTGGCAGATATCCGGCAGGCCGGTTGCAGTGGGGTAGTTTCTGCCCTCCACCATATCCCTAACGGTGAAGTATGGCCGAAAGAGGAAATACTGCAACGCCAGGCCATTACCAGGGAAGCCGGGCTGGAATGGCAGGTAGTGGAAAGCGTGCCCGTTCATGAAAACATAAAAACACAAACCGGTAATTACCTAACTTATATTGCCAATTACCAACAAAGCCTGCGCAACCTGGCGGCCTGCGACATAAGGGTGGTTACCTATAATTTTATGCCCGTTTTGGATTGGACCAGAACCGATCTTGCTTACGAAACAACGGATGGCAGCAAGGCACTTCGTTTTGAACGGGCTGCTTTTATAGCGTTTGATACGCTGTTATTAAAAAGGCCCAATGCTGCCGCAGGTTACAGCGAGGTTGAACTAGCCGCCGCCAAACAGCGCCTGGCCGGGATGAGTGCAGCCGAAATTAATACCCTCGAACGAAATATCATTGCCGGTCTACCCGGTAGCGAGGAAAGTTTTACGTTGGAAAAATTTCAGTTGGCACTGGATGCCTACGATGGCATGACGGCTGAAAAGTTACAACAACACCTTATTTATTTTCTGCAACAGGTGATGCCCGTATGTGATGAAGCTGGTATACAAATGGTGATTCATCCAGACGATCCACCCTACCCCATTTTAGGTTTACCCCGCGTGGTGAGCACAGCGGCAGACATCCGGCATATTTTCTCCGCCGTTCCATCGCTAAACAACGGGCTTTGTTTTTGCACGGGCTCGTTTGGCGTTCGCCCGGACAATGACCTGCCGGCGATGGTAAGGGAATTTAGCGACCGGATTAATTTTGTGCACCTGCGCAGCACCAAAAGAAATGAGGCAGGCGATTTCTATGAAGACAACCACCTGGAAGGCGATGTAGATATGTACGCGGTGGTAAAGGAACTGGTAACGGTGATGCATGAACGCGGCACCGGCATTGCGATGCGGCCCGATCATGGCCACCAGATGCTGGATGACCTGGCAAAAAAAACGAACCCCGGCTATAGTGGCATTGGGCGGTTAAAGGGATTGGCCGAATTGCGGGGACTGGAACTAGGCATCCATCGTGCCAGGTAAAAAAGTTACCACATTTTTATTTAGAAGGTAAATATTTTATAAGCAAGGTTTATTACATTTGGATCAACCTTAAACCCTGTTTTCCTTGTACCGGATATTACTTTGCTATGTTTTGGCATGCTGCTTTCAGCAGGGGTACGCGCAACAACAGCAGCAAACCATTTTTTCAAACATCACGTTAAGAAATGGCCTCGCCAGCAATCATGTTACTGGTATGGTGCAGGATGAACGGGTCTACCTTTGGATTGGTACCATCAATGGGTTACAGCGCTACGATGGCTCCCGCTTTACCAGTGTTCACCAGAACCCGTTTGACAATAAAAGTATACCCGGCAATCATATCGCTTTTTTATACCTCGATCGAAAAAAACGGCTTTGGGTAAACTTCGACGACGGCAGGATGGGCATTTGTAGTAAAGGTATTTTCGCTGGTGTTATTTATTAACCTCATGTTTCAAACATCATATGAAGCAAATTATGCTTCATCCATACTGCAACAAAACCGCACAGGATAAAATGGCAGCAAAAAACCATCCCGGTTATAATAGACGTAACAATAAAAAGTCCCAGGTGCTGCCAGTATTGTGCTTCGAAAATAGACAGGTTAATGTACCCGGTAAACAACGGCACACTCCCGATCATCACCAGGTAATCTTTTCCGGAATATTGCGGTAATGCGATTTTCATCCGGCAACAATAATACTATTTTTTTTTATTTCCCACAAGGGTTTTGGCAGTACCCGTTTGTGTAGGATAAACGACTGACCGGCCTTCTATAGCGGTCGCCTACCGGCCAGCGTACAGAAGGCAGATAGTCTTTGAGAAACAATGCATTGGCAAAAAAAAGGAGCAGGTAACGTTATTAGCCGCCTG
>JBBQOJ010000630.1:0-2403 GCA_038330815.1 Chitinophagales bacterium
GTTAAACCAGCGTGACTGGCACATATTTTTACATTTTTGCCACTGTAGGCTACCGACTGGCGTATCTGGTCGTACACCCTGCCGGTAGAAAAGTTGGCGAAGGTAGTGGTATAGGGAATTTTGCCACCGATGGTTAAACCAGCTGCAACGCCAATCATGTTTGCCTCCGCAATACCACACTGGATAAACCTATCCGGAAATTCTTTGATAAAGGCATTCAGTTTCATCGACCCCAGCAGGTCGGCGGTGAGGGCGATCACATTTTCATTTTTTCTGCCGGCTTCTAAAATGCCGTCACCAAATCCACTGCGGGTATCTTTTTTACCTGTTACCGAAATATCTTTTAACATAGGTTCAATTCCTTAGGTTTATTAATAAATGAGCCGCAAGATAGTCCTTGCTGTTAATTTTCAGGTGGTTTTTTAAACTATTTTCAAACCAGTTTTTTCAATGCGATTTCGATGGCTGGCAATGGCGGTGGTTGGTGCACGGCAAATTGAATGGTGATTCAATTTGCGTTTACTTAACTAATCAACAACGGGTGGGGTGTTTTTCAACTTCATTTCCCATTTCCAGGCAGAAGCCATCATGTCATCCAGTGTGTAAGCGGGCTGCCAGCCCAGTTCACTTTTTGCTTTAAAGTTATTAGCATAAATGGACACCACATCACCACCCCGCCTTGGGCCAAGTGTATAATTAAGTTTCACCCCGCTGGTTTTTTCAAATGCATTAATCACTTCTAATACCGTGTAGCCGTCACCGGTACCCAGGTTAAAGATGTCGGGGTTGACCGTTGCTTTGTTGGCAATTAAATAGTTTAACGCCAGTGTATGGGCGTGGGCGATGTCACTTACATGAATATAATCCCGCACACAACTGCCATCCCTTGTATCGTAGTCGGTGCCCCATACCTTCATGGTGGGCAGTTTGCCAATAGCCGTTTGGGTAATGGCGGGTACCAGGTTGGCAGGCTTACCCAGCGGTATTTCGCCAATCAGTGTAGAGGGGTGTGCACCCACCGGGTTAAAGTACCTCAACAGGATGGCCTTGATAGAATTGCTTTTCACTGTATCCTTTACAATTACTTCTCCCATTTGCTTGGTAGCACCATAGGGCGATTCCGCCGGCTTTTGTGGGGTAAGTTCTGTTACCGGAATAACATCCGGATTACCATATACGGTGCAGGAGGAAGAAAATACAAAATAGGGTACCGCGTACTTTGCGGTGCATTTCAAAATGTTCACCAGGGAACTGATATTATTATCGAAATACAATAAAGGCTCCTCCACCGATTCGCCAACAGCCTTATACGCGGCAAAATGTATGATACCGGTAATGCCAGGATTTTGGTCAAAAATGGCCTCCGTAGCGTCCAGGTCGCATAGGTCGGTTACATAATTTTTTATGGGCTGACCAATGATTGCTTCGGCGCCTGCCAGGATAGCAGCGCTGCTCCTGGAGTTATTGTCTACCGATATCACTTCGTACCCGTTCTGTACCAGGTCTACAATGGTATGTATTCCAATATAACCGCAGCCGCCGGTAACTAATATTTTATTCATGGGGAATAGTTGAAATAAGGTTAAAGTTGATGATGAAATCGCGGTGGCTAAACCGGTGAAGGAACCTCCGTACCCGCAAATTTACAGTATGTTTCTGGCTAAAATAAAAAATCACTCCATTACGGGGAGTGATTTTTTATAACAGTAGCGGATGTTATTTTATAAACAACGACACAATTAAATATATAATAGCCGCCAGCAACGCGCTTACGGGTATGGTTAATATCCATGCCCAAAGCAGGTTAACGGTAACGCCCCACCGCACCGCGCTTAACCGTTTGGTTGCCCCCACGCCTATAATGGCGCCGGTAATGGTATGGGTAGTGCTTACCGGGATACCCATTTGTTCGGTCATAAACAAGGTAAGTGCACCCGAAGTTTCTGCCGCCACCCCCTCCAGTGGGGTAACCTTGGTAATTTTAGTACCCATGGTTTTAACAATCTTCCAACCACCACTCATGGTACCCAGGCCGATAGCTGTGTAACAGGCAAGGGGTACCCACGGGAGTTCCTTAAGCGCGGCACCTACATCCGGATATTGAGCAGTATTGTAGGCAACAAAAGCGGCCCCGATAATTCCCATTACCTTTTGCGCATCGTTACCTCCGTGGCCAATACTAAAGGCACCCGATGAAAAAAGTTGCATCTTCTTAAACATATTGGCTGTACGGTAAGCATTGGGCGACTTCACTTTTTCTGAATAAATGTATACACAGATAAATATGAACATCATTATCAAAATGCCATAAATGATAATGGCGTTATCTCCTTTGTATAAAGCCTTCGATAAAACAGGCACTTCGACATTACTGTCAACCGTAGCTTTTATTTTTTCGGCCAG
>JBBQOJ010000631.1:0-2387 GCA_038330815.1 Chitinophagales bacterium
TACAGGTATCACCACCCGATAAGCATGGTTTTGTTTCGCTGGGTACATCCGTTGATGCAACCTTGGCCGCCATAGAAACTGCCGATTATGTTATTGCACAAATAAACAGAAATGTGCCGCGTACTTGGGGCGATGCGCAAATAAGTACCCGTGATATAGATCTTTTTGTTGAATTTGATGAGCCATTGTTTGTTCATGATAATCCCCCTATTTCTGAAGTAGAGCAAAAAATCGGTTACAATGTTGCCCAGTTGGTTGAAGATGGTGCCTGCTTGCAAATGGGCATTGGCGGAATACCCAATGCGGTGTTGGCCGAACTTGGGAACCATAAAGATTTAGGCGTGCATACCGAAATGTTTTCTGATGGATTGCTGCCATTAATCGATTCGGGTGTTGTAAACGGCAAAAAGAAGCAGATAGACAAAGGCAAATGCGTGGCATCATTCCTAATGGGTTCCCAAAAATTATATGATTTTATCGACGACAACCCCTTGGTTGCCATGATGGACGTGGCCCATACCAATTCGGTGCCAGTAGTAAGGCAAAACCATAAAGTTACCGCAATCAACTCTGCACTTGCTGTAGACATAACAGGCCAGGTATGCGCCGATTCGATTGGTACGCTGCATTATTCGGGCGTTGGTGGCCAGATTGACTTTATTCGTGGTGCCGGATATTCCGAAGGAGGAAAGCCCATTATTGCCATGCCCAGCGTTACCGCGAAAGGTATCTCTAAAATTTCACCAACGCTTATTGAAGGTTCGGGGGTGGTTACCACACGGGCCAACATGCACTGGTTGGTTACCGAACACGGTGCGGTAAACCTTTACGGAAGAACATTACAAGACCGGGCAAAATTAATTATTTCAATAGCTGACCCGGCACACCGCGAAACGCTGGATAAAGCCGCCTTTGAACGATTTGGTTCACATTATCACTTTGTTAGCGGAACGTATTAGTTGGTTTTTTAAAGCTGAATTCGGGGCGGGCTGGGTGACTATTGCATACCTTTATAGACTGCCTTCAATAACCCATGTGCCGTAACAATTACCATTTCATGTTAAAGTACCTGGGCTCGAGGGTTCATTTTGTTAGAACCAATTTCCGTTTAAAGAATTTCATCTTCCGGTTCGTGGTTGTGCCAACAAAGTGGTTCAGGCGAAGGTGTTTTCGGGCAAAAAATACCACCAAGTAACGAAGTAAAGATCCTGATATTTAAATTTTTATGGATTTTCAGGCGCAGTAATAGGCCTTATAGCTCTCATTATCATGTATTTAAAAAGTCATGGCTGTGAGGGGATGCCGCACAGGGTAACCAAATGTTTTCACCTCCCTCAGAATTGGATATTGAGCGCCAAAATATTTTTTTTGGCGTTTACGATATTGTAGCAACATTAAAAAACGACTAATTTAGCCAAAAAATAAATTTTTAGATTTACATTCATTAGACTTGCGGATTTAAGGTAATAATAAATATCTGCTTCTTGCCAATAGTTGCTTTGTAGTGTCTGCATTGCTTAATCTTTCTGGAATATATTTTTTTCCAGCTAATTTTGATCCCTGAAAAGCTTCTGTTTCTTTTAGGATTGCATCCCATCTATGTCCTATTCTTATCTCCTGTATAGCTTCATAGGCAAGTTTTCTCCAGCCTATTACTGCTTATCGGGAAATTATCTAAAAATATTTTTTAAAAAAGTTGCAAATTCTTTCGTTAAACTTTTCAAGATTTAAAGGGATAAAAGCAGGTTATTAACCCGGTGAGAGAAAAAGGAATTATTTCACATAAAATTATTGAGTACGCAAATGTAATTTCTACTCTATAGAAATGTTAATAAAGTTAAATAATCAGATGTTTTCCTAAATTAATAAACTTGGATACGCATATCAGCATATATCAAAGAGGGGCTTCGAAACAAAAGCCTGGAAATAGCCAACAATGTTTTCTGTTTTTCTTAAAAAAAGATATGTTTTTAGCCATCACCTCTGTTCTTTTTATTCACAAAGCAGGGTGTATTAAAATTGATTCAAAAAAAATGAAAAAAAATTTTATTTTTCTGTTAACGTGTGTGTTATTGCTTTTAAGTATAACTATTAGAGCTCAAAAAGCGATAAGTAAGATTGAGGATGATAACAAATATATTTTTACGCTTACTGAAAATGCCAGTAAGGAGAGTTTGGAAATGCCATGGCGAAACTGCATAGCTGTAGCTGCTGCACACCTTTTGCTTCGACACGATTGTGTTGCGCATTTGACAGAAGTGCAAAAAGTAATGGGATATCGTTACTGTAGGTTTCATGGAATTTTTGACGACCAAATGGATGTTGTAAAACGTAATTCGGATAATACCTTGACTTTTCAGTGGCATCAGGTAGATAAGGTTTATGAT
>JBBQOJ010000632.1:0-2371 GCA_038330815.1 Chitinophagales bacterium
CTTGCAGTAAAAGCAGTTTTTTTTCCATTTTATAAAATTTGAGCAAAGCTATAACCAGCAAGAGATACAGCAATTTTTAGGCACTATTTTGTCCATTAACCCAATTTGCACATGAGTGGTTTGCGAACAAAGTAACCAATAAAGACTGGGCGCATATGTGGATACAGGAAGGAATCACCAACTTTTCGGAAGCACTGTTTTGCAGGGAAGCTGCCGGTGAACGTGGCTATGATAGTATGATGGTAAGGATAAAAAATGGCATCCGGAATGAGAAACCGCTGGTTCAGGGACATGAGGTTAGTTCAGCAGATACTTACACCGGTGATATCTATTCCAAAGGCGCTTTTTTTATGCATACCCTGCGTTATATTTCGGGCGATACCGTATTTTTTAAAACATTGAAGCAACTGGCAACAGAACCCCAATTCACCTATGATAATTTTGTAACAACGGATGACATAGAAAAATTATTTAGCAAACAATCGGGGAAAAATTTCAAGCCACTTTTTGATTTTTATTTGCGCACAACCATTAAGCTGGAAATCAAAATAAGGCAAACAGGCTTTCAGAAATATATGATGACTGTACCAAATCTTCCCTAGGATTTACTAACCGATACTGGTGTGCAGCATATTGTTTTAAAGGAGAAGGAATATGTTATCAATAGTCAAACCATGCCGGTTGTTGATGCCAAAGGGTTTTATTTAAAGACGGTTACAACAGGTTAATTTCCAGTGATAGATGGTTCTGAAAACAAGTAGCTGATCATAAATATTAACAACCATCCTTTTCAGGTAAACCTTTACCTGGCAGTTACCTGCTCTGCGGTCCATACCTCAAATTGATTGAACCAGCAACTGTTCCAGAATTGATAACGTGGAATGATATGTGTTTTAATGCGCCGAAGAAAATTGTTGTAATTCTTTTTGGATGCAGGCGTCCATAACGATTCGCTAATGGCTGTCATACGGGGAAAAATCATGTAATCTACCTTGCTGCCAAATCCCATGTATTCGGTCCATACGTTGGCCTGACCGCCCAATATTTTTGCAGCCATTGTTTTATTTTTAATCGCTGCTGGCATTGGATCATAATTGTACACAGTTTCCAACGGTGTATATCCTTTTATCGCAAGACTATCCTTGGGGTTTTTACTTTGATAATGGTCAAGATAGTAGGGGGTTCCCGGCGTCATAATTACTGAAAAGCCTTTGGTTGCAGCTTCTATTGCTTTGGCATCATTGCTCCAGTTCATCACTATGGTAGAAGTGTCTAACTTTCCTTCCATTATTTCGTGCCAGCCAATTACCTTTTTATTTTTTTCTTTCAGGTAACTGCTTACCTGTTCAATAAAATAAGTTTGCAAGGCCACTTCGTCTTTCAGTCTGTTTTGCCTCATAAACGCTTGCGTACTTTCACTTTTTTTCCACCACATTTTACTGCACTCATCACCCCCTAAATGAATATACGAAGAGGGGAAAAGATCCGCTATTTCATGAAAGATGGTACGCAAGAAAGTAAAGGTAGCCGGGTTGGGAGCCAGTACATTATTCTGGCGATTGTACATCCCCCAAGTGGAAGCAACTCCCCATGCTGCAGCAGTATCCGTGCTCAGTTCGGGGTAGGCGGTAATGGTAGCCCTGCTATGTCCAGGTATGTCTATTTCCGGTATTATATTGATGCCTCTGATCGCCGCATAGGCAATTACTTCCTTTACTTCTTCACGGGTGTAATAGCCGCCATAACGCTGGTGTTCATATTTTGCAGGAGTTTCAAAGAAGTGGCCAATCAAGGTAGAGTCACGCCACGAACCAATGCTGTTTAATTTGGGATAAGAGAGGATCTCAATTCGCCAGCCCTGGTCGTCGGTTAAATGCCAGTGAAACGTATTGAACTTATGAAAGGTTAAATAGTCGATGTATTTTTTGATATAACTCAGCGGAAAAAAATGCCGTACCACATCCAGGTGCATACCACGGTATTCAAAGCGGGGATAATCGGCGATCATGCAGGCGGGCAATTGCACGCTGGCAGAAGGTTGCAGCGGAATCAGTTGCAGCAGGGTTTGCATCCCGTTGATCATACCACGAACTGATTTAGCGCTGATAATCACCTGATTCTTTTTTATCTGTAGCGTGTACATTTCTTCTTTGATGATCATATTTGAATCAACAAACAGCAAAATTGAATGGCTGTATTTATCTGCTTTAGCTGACTGTAATAGTAATATAATGCCGCATTGTTGTTTAATTTGTTCCTGCAAATAAATAGCCTGGGCTGCAAAAAATGAATCGTAAACTATAACACATCCGCTTTGTAAAATGGCGCCTTCCTGTTTTAATTCTTTTACGTGTACAGGTTTTGGGGTGAT
>JBBQOJ010000633.1:0-2361 GCA_038330815.1 Chitinophagales bacterium
CAGGGTACTTGATTAAAATATAATTATCTTGCTAACACTGGCTAACCAATAAAATCTTTTCGTGCAAAAAGTAAAAAAACTGCGCCGTTGCACGCCCCTAATAAATAACAGCATCGGACTAGTTTGATGGCAGGTAATTATCCTGAAGTACGGAAACTTAAAAATCAATTTTAGCAAAACAAATATTGTTTCGGAAAGTACATGGAATAACAATTTGCCGGGCACCAATCTGTTTGGCAAGTTTCGGCATAAATTCATATCCACGTTCGGTACTCTTGATGGTAGGATTTCTTTTCATTGTACCATTAGCGGTTACGATATGATCGGTTAACAACTTGTCCCGCTTTTCAATCAGGTTAAAAAGAAAATGAATTTCTGCTTCTTTGATAAAGGTGGAGAAGGATAAATAATTGTCGTTGTCATCAGCGTACTGCTCCTTATGAATGATCTTGTTCCAGTTCACTTCACCGGTTTTACTCATATCGAGCAGGATAATGTTATCATAATAATACCGCGTGTTTTGGGCATTATTAAACCTGTTAAACGGCTGGTAAAACCCACCGCCATAATAGGGTCGGTAAAAGTAATAATCATATGGACTCATAAACGGGGAGCCATACATATAATCCCACCGGTTCCATCCCATATTACCACTCGACTGTGAAGAGTAATCTTCCGCGACAATCATAAAGCTGCCATCGCGTTTGAGCAGGATATTCCTTATAAAAAAATTATTTAGCGCCAGTTTGATATTCCCCTTTGCCTTGGCAATATTTCTTACACTGTCATCCAGCTTCGTAAAAACGGTGGAGTAAGTACTATCGCCTTTAACATCCCAAAGGGAAGTAAATATGCCTTCAATATTGCCCCGCTTTTCACTGTAGAAAAAAGAATTTAGCAGGTAACGTTTATTAACATTATCCACTTTCATTTTTACTTCATCAATAAAAAGTTCATTGAGCGATACCTGGTTAATTGCGAAGGTATTTACCAGGGGTGCTTTGGTAACCAGGAATAGTTTGGAGAGGTTGGAACGGTTTCCGGATTTTACCGCCTTTGAAAAAACAAAATTCCCCTCATTGTCGAGCATAAAATCGCTCAAAACATCATTCCGCTCGTCATAATCAAGATCGATTCTCGATCTGTGTAATAACTGCAGCCGGCTGTTTAGCAGCAGGGTAACAAAATGAAACTGGTCATTCCTTTTCAGAATTTTAAAAATCATTACCTGCTTCTTATCCTCGCTGTTGATAGTACTGTAAATTTTATTATCACCAAAAGAACCAATGTGGGTGGTATCCAATTCAACGGGCTCACCTACCAGGCGACCACCGCTATTAATTTTAGCACCCATGCAATACACCACTCCCCTGCGTTGAAACTGGTAGATCAACCAAAAGTTATCAGCATAAGGGATGTACTCAACATTGTAGGCTTTATCAGGAATAAAATCAAGGTCGATTTTATCCTTTAAGCTCATGTCAGTGGCATTGTAGACAGACACCGCGTATTTCCATTTGGCATTTTTAAATACCAGGATATTATTGTCTATTTTTCCAATGATATCAAAATTGATATCCCGGTTATCCTCGCGTTGCGGCTCAGAATAAGTAATGCGTTGGGCAAAAACAGGGGAGAAAAAAAACAGCAAAAAAACGATATAAAATATTCCTTTCATAGTATAACTATCTTTACGAAATTAAAATTAAGCTTTTACAATCAATGAGTAAGGGTATATGAACAAGATGCAGGGCTTTTTGTTTTTACATACTCCTTTCAAAAATCAAATGTAGTATGCAAAAAGTATTAATCACGGGGGGCACCGGTTTGGTGGGCGGGAAATTAACAAAACATTTAACGCGCAAGGGCTACGCGGTAATAATTTTAACAAGAAAGTTGCCTTCCGCCGATCACCAGCAGCCCGGCGTTAGCTATGCAGTATGGGATATCAACAAACAAACCATCGATTTAAAAGCAGTGCAGGAAGCGGATTTTATCATTCACCTGGCAGGTGCCGGTGTGGTAGATAAACGATGGACCGATTCGTATAAAAAAGAAATTGTTGACAGCCGTACCCGCAGTAGTGCCTTATTGCTGGACAGCTTACAAAACAATGTGCATTCTGTAAAAGCCGTGGTGAGTGCATCGGCTATTGGCTGGTACGGAGCCGACCCCGCCCCCGGGGGTAGAACCCATTTTATTGAAAGTGATCCGCCCGCCAGCAGCTTCCTGGGAGAAACCTGCCAGTTGTGGGAACAGGGGATAGCACGCGTAACCAGCCTCGGTATCCGGTTGGCGAAAATTCGCATTGGCATTGTATTGAGTAATGAAGGCGGCGCCCTAGTGGAATTTAAAAAACCA
>JBBQOJ010000634.1:0-2351 GCA_038330815.1 Chitinophagales bacterium
ATAGGTTTCAATATAGGTGATGGGTTTACCCAGTAATTTTTCGAACCCTTTTTTATAAGGCTCCATGGCTACGCCGCCATGTACATAGAAAGCAAGGTTGGGCCATATTTCATGAATATTATTCAACCGGTAGCGTTCAATTATTTTTTCCATACACAACTGTAACCAGGCGGGTACCCCCACAATAAAACCGATATCCCAGTTAGGCGCCTTCTCTACAATTTCCTCCAGTTTTTTTGCCCAATCTCTTTCCCGGGCTATTTTTTTACCGGGTTTATAAAGCCCTAGCCCCTGGAACCAGAAAGGAATATTTTTTTGCTGGATGCCACTCAGATCGCCTGCAAAATAGGTAGGCCCCTTTTGCAATTGAGTACTACCACCCAGCATCAGCCAACCCTTACCGATGGCGCTCCGCGGCACATCTTCATATTTGGCCAGGCTAAGCAGTTGTTTAAAACTGGTGACGGTATTGCTGCGTATTAAATCTTTTGTAATGGGGATAAACTTGCTGGAAGCTTCACTGGTACCACTGCTCAACGCAAAATAGTGAATCACTCCCGGCCAACAAACATCCGGAATCCCTTCCTTTGTTTTATGCCACCATTGGGCATAGATTTTACTGTAATCATAAGTGGGCACCAGTTGCTGAAATTTCTTGCCAGGGTGACGGCTCATTAAAATTTCATCGAATTTATACAGTTGGCCAAACTGCGTGAAACGGGCTTTACGCAATAACTTTTTCAACACCCTTATCTGCTGCCGCCGGGGGTCACTTAAGGGCAGGTATAATGCCCTGGCAATGCTTTTCGGGAGTTTCAAGTCAAAAAATGGCATGCAATGAAGTATAATTGTAAAACAAATTTACAGCTTACAGCTGTTTAACTGTTAATAAAGTATCGATGGTAAGTTTTTCATCGGTTGGTTCACCTGGCTGATAGATAGCTTAAATATAACACATTTTACCCAACCGGCTTTATCCATTACATGGTAAACAATGGTTAAAAAGTCGCCGCTATTTGTTTTGAATCTTTTTGCCTGGGCTCTTCACTCAAACCTTGCATGGTTAAACTGCTGGTGTGTTAATTACCAACGGCTACATTTCATCAATTTGGTGTAGGTTTGTTGACTAAAAAATTTTTATGAAAAAAATACTTATTTCGTTTGTGCTGGTGGTATCGTTGTTAAAAGCAAGCGCTGACGAGGGCATGTGGCTGCCAATGTTATTAGGCGAGCAGGTGTATGCCGATATGGTAAAAAGAGGTTTAAAACTCACGAAAGAGCAATTGTATTCCGTTAACAAATCGTCGCTGAAAGACGCGATCATTATTTTTGGGGGTGGTTGTACTGGAGAAATTGTAAGCAATGAAGGATTGATCTTCACCAATCACCATTGCGGTTATGGTGCCATCGCCGGAGCCAGTTCGGTAGAGCACAATTATTTGCAAAACGGTTTTTATGCCTACAATAAAGGGCAGGAAATTAAAAGCAACCTTACCGTACAGTTCCTGGAAAAAATTGTGGATGTAACCAAGGAAGTGGAAGAGGGGCTAAAAGGGTTGGACTGGGCCGAAAGAACCAGGAAAACGCAGGAGGTTTTTAAAGCCATTACCGACAAGGTGGCTGATGAAGACAATGGTTTGGCCGGAAGAATTTACCCTATGTTTAAAGGAAACCAATTTTTCATGTATGTATATAAAACCTATCGCGATATTCGGCTGGTAGGCGCACCACCTGAAAGCGTGGGTAAATTTGGCGGCGATACGGATAACTGGGAATGGCCGAGGCATACCGGTGATTTTTCTATTTTCAGGGTATATGCCGCAAAAGATGGAAAGCCTGCAGATTTTAGCACCGATAATGTACCGCTTAAGCCAAAGCATTTTTTACCGGTAAGTATTCGTGGCGTTAAAAATGGCGATTACGCAATGATTTACGGTTACCCCGGAGGCACCAACCGCTATGAAACCAGCTATGGTATAAAACTGAAAACTGACATAGAGAACCCGTCCCTGGTCGATTTGAGGGATATCCGCCTGCAACTTATGATGGAACAAATGGTAAAGGACCCTGCAGTAAAATTAAAACTGGCGAGTAGTTATGCCGGCATTGCCAATTATTGGAAATTTTTCGATGGCGAATCAAAACAGCTCAAAAAATTCGGCACGTATGAACAAAAGCAAGGATATGAAAAAACCTTTCAGCAGTGGGCAAAAGGAAAGCCCGGTTATGAAAATATCATGGCCGATTATGCTAAGAATTACGCCACCTGGACGCCCTACGGTAAACAACGTACGTATTTAATTGAAGGAATTCTTGGTTCTCCACTAGCCAGCTTTGCTTCCTCACTCATT
>JBBQOJ010000635.1:0-2350 GCA_038330815.1 Chitinophagales bacterium
TCTTTCATTCCTTAACCGGGTGTTTGCCAGGTAAACATGCACATCATAGTTATTAACTGATTTTCCGGCAATTTATTATCAATCACCTGAAATATTGATTTCAACAATACAGTATACCATAAATTATTAACAAAAATGTCCTTACAGTTAACCCGCCCCATCGCATTCATCGACCTTGAAACCACCGGAGTAAACCTATCCACCGATCGGATAGTGGAAGTAGCCATGATTAAGATATTGCCGGATGGTACCCGCCAGGTGAAAAGAAAACTGATCAATCCCGGTATACCCATACCTGCAGCTACCACCGAAATCCATGGCATTACTGATGCTATGGTAAAGGATGCGCCCACTTTTAAGCAATGTGGCAACGAATTAAAGCAGTTTATTGAAAATTGCGACATGGGAGGATATAACAGCAACCGGTTTGATATTCCTATGCTCATGGAAGAATTTTTACGGGCCGGCATGGAGGTAGACCTAAGCACGCGACGGATGGTAGATGTACAACATATTTTTTATACAATGGAACCACGAACCCTTACGGCAGCGTATAAATATTATTGTGAGAAAGAACTGGTGGATGCGCACAGTGCGGAGGCAGATGTTAGTGCCACCATTGATGTGTTGCTTGCCCAACTAACCCGCTACCCAAAATTGGGCAATTCTATCGACACTATCCTGGGCACCATTGGGGAAGATAAAGTAGTAGACTATGCCCGCCGTTTTTCCTTCGACGACAAGGGTGTGGAGGTATTTAATTTTGGTAAACACAAAGGCCGCCCGGTGGTGGATGTATTAAAGGCAGAGCCGCAATATTATGACTGGATGATGCGCGGTGATTTCCCCCTTCATACCAAGCAAAAGCTCACAGAAATATTGAACCGTACCCTGTTAAAAAATAACTAAAATAAAAGGGTTGAAAATTTGTTGGGGTTGATTCAAACCACAATTTGTAAATTCGTTCAAATTGCAACAGGAATAATTATTGGAAAAGTTAGTCATTATACCAACCTATAACGAAAGGGAAAACATAGAAAGTATTATTGCTGCTGTATTTGGACTTCAGCAGCAGTACCATGTGTTGATCCTCGATGATGGTTCGCCCGATGGCACCGCTGCTGTGGTGAAGTCGTTGTGCACTACCTATCCCAATCAATTATTTTTGGAGGAAAGAAAAGGCAAACTTGGCTTGGGCACCGCCTACCTGCATGGGTTTCGCTGGGCGCTGGAAAAGGGCTACCAGTTTATCTTCGAGATGGATGCCGATTTTTCCCATAATCCCAAAGACCTGGAAAATTTATATGAAGCCTGTCAAAGAGGCGCTGGTGTTGCAGTAGGATCGCGGTATGTAAAGGGGGGCGCTGTGGCCAATTGGCCGGCCAACCGGATTGCCCTCTCCAAGGGAGCTTCTATGTATACCCGCATCATCACCTGGATGCCGGTGCGTGACCCAACGGCAGGTTTTGTTTGTTATCGCCGGGAGGTTTTGGAAACTATTAATTTAGCACAAATTACTTTTGTGGGCTACGCCTTCCAGATAGAGATGAAATTCGCAGCCTGGAAACTCGGCTTTATCATTTCTGAAGTTCCCATCACTTTTATTGATCGCCGTTTGGGAGAAAGTAAAATGAATAAGGGAATCATCAAGGAAGGGGTGCTGGGCGTGTTGAAACTGCGCTGGATGAGCATTTTTAAGAATTACCGCAATAAGGTAAAAAATACCTACACCAAAAATACCATCGCTTATCCCCCCAATAGTGTGATGATGGAATCGAAACAATAACCTGCCTGGCTTTTTGTTGCCTGTTACTTTTCCCTTCCCTGATGTTACCTCCCGCTGTTGATTGATGTAAATGCATACTGGTAGTTTATTGGTATGCCGGATGAAACTGCTGCAGGGTAGTACGTAAAAATTCCCGATCCAGGTGCGTATATATTTCAGTAGTGGTAATGCTTTCATGGCCCAGCATTTCCTGTACTGCCCGCAAATCGGCCCCGCCTTCTACCAGGTGGGTAGCAAAGGAATGACGGAAAGTATGGGGTGAAATGTTCTTTTTTATTCCAGCCAGTTTTGCCAGTTCCTTAATGATTAAAAATATCATTACCCTCGATAATTTTGCGCCCCTGCGGTTTAAAAATAACACGTCTTCATTACCGGGGGTAACGGCAATGTGTACCCGAATATCGTTGCGGTAAATGTTAATGTATTTGATGGCGTCGCTGCCAATGGGCACCAGTCGTTCTTTGTCGCCTTTCCCGATCACCCTGATAAAACCCACGTCCAGGAACAGGCAACTGATTTTAAGATTGATGGCTTCCGACACGCGAAGTCCGCAACTGTACAGGG
>JBBQOJ010000636.1:0-2348 GCA_038330815.1 Chitinophagales bacterium
GCAGCTGATGGGTATCTACCAGGTTGCGAACATGCTTGTATTCTTCCCCTATTGGCAACTTAACCCTTAGCCAGTTTGGTTTTTTAAGCGGCGGCTGTTCTACCACTCCGTCAATTACCGGTAATGCTATCATTGAATAAATTTAAAAAGTTAGCAGTTAAAATTACGTACTGTTGAATTACTTACCGTTCTGTACTCCGGCTTTATCAACCAATCCACCTATTGATAACCCTTGAAGAGAGGAGAAAGTTCAGTGCTATTTTCGCCGGCCAAACATGATGGACACATAGGCACTCACGAAGAGTTGCTTTGGCTCGGAGTACACCAGTTGCGGTACCTTTTTACTATAAAACTCGCCTACTACGCCCACTTCAATCCCACTGATCATTTCATTGTACTTGCCATAATCAAACCGCAGGGCTGCCTTACCATATAGGCCGGGTGTAATCTCCATATCTCCCCAACCCCTGCCAAGGCCCGAACCAGAGACCTGCAAAAAACTCAATAAATTACCATCAGTAAACAACGTGCTGTCGGGGACATAACTTGGCTGGCCGGCATTGGAAAACAGGGTACTGTCGCCACTTTCATAACGGATATATTTCCTGTTGCCTTTATCCAGGTCGTTTATTTCCAGGTTATAAGGCCTTAACAAACCCAGGGAAATTCCTCCTCCAAAATTACCCGTTACACTTACCCCGTTGCGGTTGGTTTTATTGCCCAGCAATATTTGCTGCTGTACGCCCAGTTTAATGGGATAGAAATAATTTATTTTACCATAAATAAAGGGTGAAGTGGGAATAGCAATGTTCGTCTGCTTATCTTCTTTAGGGTGTTTTCTTTCGGAGATATCCAATTGAAAAAGCAAGGCATTTTTAATCGACCTGGCCCGCCCGATTTCAAAAAAGCCCCCGTAGCCATCGGTAGTGAGTTTAAACCCTACTGCGGTATGCTTATGGTAGGCAATGACCCCTTCCTCTTCCTGTTTAATCAATGCATTGATCCGCTGCTTTCGCTCGTCCTTCCGCTCCTTTTTCGTTAGCTGTGCAATGGAAGGCAGGGTAACCAACAGGGTAAGGGTAACAAAAAATAATTTACGCATAATAGGTTTTTACTTCAGTAAATTTATACAAAAATAGTACAATGACAGCAACCATTCAATACGAAGGCGATTTAAGGTGCAGCGCCGTTCATTTACAGAGCGGAACAACAATTACTACCGACGCCCCAACCGATAACCGGGGTAAGGGCGAACGCTTTTCACCAACCGACCTGGTATGCACTGCGCTTGCCTCTTGCATGGCCACCACAATGGCCATCAAAGCAGACGACATGAATATTGCACTCAATGGACTTACGGTAAATGTTCAGAAATATATGCTAAGTGACCCCCGCAGAATATCAAAAATAGATGTTAAAGTTACTTTTCCAGCCACCTTAACGCTGACTGAAAAGGACAGGATTATCCTTCAACGAACCGGTGATACCTGCCCCGTGGTCAAAAGCCTTCACCCCGACCTACAGCTCAACATCCAGTACGTGTAGCTTTATCTGCCATCCACAATCAACTGTTACAATTAATTAGGTTGTTACCAATGTTTAAAAAAAAATCAGGGAATGGGTTCCTTTTGCGGCCGTAGCAGTTTATTGCCTACCGCACATTCAAGGCAGCGCCGGTGCATGCAGTACAAATTCTTTAGCTGTAGCAATGCCTGTGAATCAAAGGCGGTATCATTTTTAATACCCACTAGTTGGAACCCCCGGGTGATGTTATTTTTCTCTGCCTTTGCGTGTTGCAGCCAATTCAACGCTTTCTCCTTTAGGGCCTCGTCCTGGTGATAGTGACCAAATGCAAATAAAATGGGCACCACGGTATTTATTATAATCGAATGGATCGTTTGCTCGCCAAGATTTTTTTCACGGTAAGCGGAAGGTTCGTCTAAACGGTAATGATAATGCCAGTAATCATTGGCCTTTACATCCAACAATTTGATCACCTCAGGTAAGCCGGAGGCTTCCTTTATAAGTGAAAATAAATGACTACTGTGATGTATCAGCATCGACAACTGTGCCAGCCGGATGGTCGGAAAATTTGAGGGACGCATTCTTAAAAAATAAAGCGGCAGGGAAACAGGTTTCAACTGGTATTTCTTTTTATAAAAACGGTATTCCTTTTGCAGCAATAACGGGTAGCTTTCCTGGAATTCGTTTTCCAATAACCCGGCCTGGCCAAACAACAGTGCTTCTGCCTGGTGCAATTGGTGTTTGTGTTTGGCAAGCAGCCGCAGGGGTAATGAACGTGCAATTTTTTCAAAGGCATCGCTGTTTACCGTACTACCAAAATTGCG
>JBBQOJ010000637.1:0-2332 GCA_038330815.1 Chitinophagales bacterium
AGAAATCTTGTCATCCCTTACCACCAGTCCGTCCAGGTCGCTGTTGATCAGTATAAAGCTTTCTCCCAAGGGAATATCGGTATTGTTTAATATTTCATTATTCATTACCAACATGGTTTTGCCTGGCTTCAGGTTCGAATAATTGGTCACCAATCCAGTATTAAGGTCTTTTGCAACGCCAACACTCCTTTTGCCGTTACAAGCCACCAGCAGTACTGTGGTCAAAAGGGCTGCTGCGGAAAATTACCGAAGGGGATTGGATTCAAAGGTGATCCTGCCTGTTGCGGAAGTCATTGGTAGTTTTGTGCTATACTAAGTCCGAACTAAAGCACCAGAAAGCTCAATCGCGTAACTGTCGCCTGGTTGTAGCTATGCAAGCACAATGGCCTAACCCATTTCCAAATGTTTATAGCAGCGTGCTCGAGAATTAATTACTCTTACCACATGCCCGGTACAACGATAATATATGCGTACCTTTTCGCCATTTATTATTTTTGTATCGGATTTGAAAGCCTTCCCGTATGTATCGTAGCAAAGTTTGCGTCCTGTTTTTTTTCGTTGTAGCTGTAAATATTTCGTGGGCCCAGAATTACCAAGCAATCAACGGTTCTTCCTATGCGGGAAGCCTGGCCGCTGCCAATAACCCGGCAGCCATTGTACATGTGCCCTATGCCTGGGATCTTACCCTGTTTTCGGCCCAGGTAAAACAGGCCACCAATTCCTTTGCCGTTGAAAAATTTGGGTTGCTATCTTCCCGTACCAATGCAACCATCGCCACCCTGCCCGGTTCCAGGAAGCGCTTTATTTTCGCCAACCAGGATATCCGGCTGCTCAATGCACGGGTTAGCCTTAATACAAAGTCGGCCATTGCATTTGGCGCCAATCTCAGAAATTTTATTCATCTTGGCAGCAGTACCACCAACTGGCAGGATACCATTTTCGCCCTTGCCGATTTTATGAAACTAAATATCGGTGAACTTCCTTTGTGGGGGCAGGCCACCGGTGCAGCCTGGGCTGAATTGTACGCCACCTATGCCCGTACCATTGTTGATGATGGCGACCGGTTATTGAATGGTGGGGTAACGGTAAAAATCAACCGCGGATTAGCCGGCGGGTATGCCAGGGTACAGGACTTAGGGTATTCCCCCGCACCTGCGGGCACGCCAGGGTATGTGTTGGGTAATGGCACACTGCAATATGGTTACTCTGCCAATTTAGATCAACTTGATAGTAATAAAACCACTGCCCAAAACCGGCGTGACGTATTGCAAAAAACGTATAGTACCCTCTCCGCGGATATTGGGCTGGAGTATATTTTGTTAACGGGTGAAGACGAAGAAGCCGGTGGTGAATTTGCTTACAATACCAAGATTGGAGCCTCCATCATGGATATCGGGGGCAATAAATTCCGGTATGGCGGACGAAGCAGGATAGCCATGGCGGGTAAGCCGGGCATTACAGATACCTTAATTGAAAATAAATTCCTGGATGTAAACAGTATTGATGAATTTAATGACAGCCTTGCTACCATTGTTGGGGCTTTTTCAACCTTAAGTGGCAACCTGAATATTTACCAACCCACCCGGCTGGTCATTAATATGGATCAGCACCTTATTCATAATTTCTTTCTCAATGCCGAACTCACCATCCCCTTATTTCCCATTTTTTCCAATAACAGTTTATTTATCCGCGACATGAACCTGTTGGCCCTCACTCCCCGCTGGGAACTTCACTCCGTAGGCGTATACCTCCCGATGCTTTTCAATAACCGCCAACAATTTTGGGTAGGCGGGGCTTTTAAAGCCGGCCCCCTTTTGCTGGGTACACATAACCTGGCAAACCTCTTTTCAAAAAACAAGCTGCAAAATGGGGGCGTGTACCTGGCGGTTACCCTGCGGCCCGGTAAATTATACGACCGTCAGGCCCACTATCCGGGTAAACTAACGAGAAAGGAGAGACGCAGTTTATCCTGCCCAACTTTTTAATACTTTTTACCTCCTGCCTGGCAGGGAGATATCCTTCCTTTAAACACCCTTGTTTTTACAAGTGGACGCGATAGCGTTTTAACAAAGCGTTTTTTATAAGTAACAGGCGACGGATGTTGAGGGAGTATGAAATTGTGTATGTTGAATGCCTGTTTTAAAGATCAATCATTGGCGGATCAATTTGATGGTCGAACCTGCCCCGGGTAATACGTACAGTGCCGGAACCCGCTTCCAGCAAGCCGGAAATGACACCCCTGTAACTGGCCAGGCCAATCGAATCAAATCGGGCGGTATTAAAATAAATACTCCCCGCTCCCAGGCTATTTACTATCCCTGTTCTATCTACC
>JBBQOJ010000638.1:0-2331 GCA_038330815.1 Chitinophagales bacterium
TATATATATCGTATAGTGGAGTACCTTTTTTTACATAGTCACCGAGATTTTTGAAATACAATTTTTCTACCCTGCCCATTACCCGCGAACTGACAGCAGCTATCTTTGATTGGTCGAAATTAAGCGTGGCCGTTAATACCACCTGGTCGCCCATGGTTCCATCCCGGAGGGTGTCTGTTTGTATATTTCCCAACTGTATTTGTTGTTCGCTGAGTTGTAATTCATCTTGCTTTTCACCTGCCTTTTTCTTTACCGGTGTCAAATCCATTTTGCAAATGGGGCATTTCCCTGGCTGGTAGGCTACCACCTGCGGATCCATGGAACAGGTATAATAAATATCGGGGTCCCTGGGGGCTTCCTTTTTGCTGTTACAGGAAAGCAGGGATAAAACGGATAGCGCTATAATTAAAATGGTTCGCATAATTAGTTTTTAATACTGATGAAACTTTCACTATCCATTAAATACTGCCCATTGACTGCTACCGAATCTGTAGCCATTAAACCACTCACTACCTGTATATGATTTTTATGAATGATACCGGTAACAATTTTTTTTGCCCTGAACCCGCCGTTGTTTTTTTGAAAAACTACTTTATCCATTCCTAAAGAGAGTACGGCTTCTTTTGGTAACCAGTAAGCATCTTTGGAGTTGCCAAATATCGTAGCAGTAACCTGGCTGCCAATGGGAATCTTCAACAGGCTGTTATTAAAATAAACCCTTGCCGTTTGTGTTTTACTTTCTTTACGGTAAAAGGGTTCAATAAAATCAATGGTGGCCCTGAAATCTTTTCCAGGCGCAGTTTCCGGGACTACCCGCACCCTATTGCCTTTTTTTACCAGCGCCTGGTTATCGCCATAAATATTTATTACTGCCCATGCCCGGGCGGGGTTAAATACCGTGAAAACAGGTTGTCCTTTTTGTAAATACATCCCCTCTTTTAAAGAAAGCGCTTCCGTTAGTAAGGAAATATCATTCATCGTACCAGGCGTTGTGTTCATATTGCCTCCATTGGCCGATTCATGAATATGACCACTGTAATTGCTGTATACTGTAATGGTGAAGGAAGGCTTTCCCGATTGTATCACCTGTTGAAGTTGGGTGCTGCTCATACCAAGCAACAATAATTTTTCTTTTGCCGCCTGTATAAAGCTGGAATTGGCTGCATCGTTTTTTAAAAGAAACAACAGGTTTTCCTGTGCCGTAATCATTTCCGGACTATAGATATCCAAAATACGCTGGCCTTTGTTAATTTTCTGGTAACGGTAACCGATATATAATTTTTCGATCCTTCCGGCTATCCGCGATGAAATACTGCCCACCTGGCGGGTATCATAGGCGATGTTACCCAATGCTTCAATTTCTATCTGCTCTTCTCTTTGCTGAATGGTGGTTACGGGTATGCCCGACACAACAAATTCATTGGTTGGCTTTAATAAGGCTTCCAATGAAACCGCTGCTGATTTTTTACCACCGGTTACTTTCTGCACCAGGTCCATTCCGCAAATGGGGCATGCCCCCGGTTGGTCGCGGATAATTTCGGGATGCATGGGGCAGGTGAATTCAGCAATGGCATGTTCATGATCAACGACTGCCATTTTTACGAGGTCCATACCACACTTCGGGCATTTACCCGGTTGGTCACTAAAAACCGAATCCTGCGGCATGGGGCAGGTGTACATTACTTTTCCCGGTACCGCCTGGTGACCGGTATGGGGGTCCTTGTTATTGTTACATCCCATTGCAGCAATAATTAACAGGGTTGATAATATGATTAATTGTTTCATTGTTGTTCTATTAACCGGTCGATGGCAACCTGCATGTTGAGCGCCTGTTTAAGCAATTCCAAATATTCCAATTGGGTCATATACAAAGTTTCCCAGGCATCATACAGCATAAATAATTCCGCTGTATTCTGTTCATACGCCAACTGGTTGGTTTTATAATTGTTTACCAGGGCGGGTATGATACTCTGGTCATATAATTTTACCTGCTTCTTTTTTAGTTCCAGTTCATTGCGCATACCATACGCCATCCCACTGTATTCATTTACCATCATTTCTTTTTGTGATTGCAGTGCATTTGCTTTCCATTTCAGACTTTCCATATTGGCCCTATTCATTTTAGACGACCAATTGGTAAGTGGCAATTTCAACATTCCCATCAATGAATATTGCATCGGTAAACCGCCAAATCCAAACATATGTTCATACCGGATTCCAAATTGTGGCTGGAGGCTTTGCTTTTCTGTTTCCTGTTTCAGCCAGGTAAGGCGGATGTCCTGGTCGATGGATTTTAAATCACTCCGGTTGCTATTCAAAAGGCTGCTGTCA
>JBBQOJ010000639.1:0-2331 GCA_038330815.1 Chitinophagales bacterium
CACCTACCGTGAAATTTTTAAATGATATACTCGCCATGCTGTATTTTATTTGTGGGTAAGCAAAGTGTGTTAAATGAGGGGCTGGCTGTTAACACTTTGTTGAATGTATTTACCCCAGGTGAGGTTATCTGCACCATCTACCTGCGCCAGTGCTTTTTCGATGGCATAGTTGGCAGATGTTTCCACCACCCATTCAAAGTTTTCATCGCCAACACTGGTGCGTTCTGCATCGGGTGCCGGGTTACAGAAATCGATGGCATAGGGCACGCCATTGCGTAAGGCCAGTTCTACCGTGTTAAAATCGTAGCCGAGGTAATGATTAATACGTAATACAATATCGGTCATCAGCTGCACTTTTTCCGGTGAGGGGTTAAAGTTGGCTGCATACCGCAGGTGGTGAGGGTTGCGGGGTTCGTAACTCATAATGCGAACGTATTTTCCCCCGATGCAATAACAGCGGTAATATTCTTCAAACACAATTTCTTCCTGTAGCATCATCACCAACTCCCCGGTTTCGCCATGTTTATCAAAAAAATCATCCATGTCGTTTACCTTGTAAACACTCTTCCATCCACCACCGGCAAAAGGTTTCATGTAGGCCGGGAAACCAATATAATTAAATATGCCCGACCAGTCGAGCGGGTAGGCGAGGTTGGTGAAGGAGTCATCGGTGGTATCCAGTGGCAACTCCCGCGAAGGAAGTAGTACCGTTTTTGGTACAGGGATATCAATTTTGGTAGAGAGGCAGTTATTGAAAAACTTTTCATCAGCACTCCACCAAAACGGGTTGTTGATAACGGCTGTACCGCAGAGGGCAGCATTTTTTAGAAAGGCCCTGTAAAAAGGAACGTCTTGTGATATCCGGTCGATGATCACCGCATAACCGCTGCTTTCGCCCTGTACCACTTTTTCAATTTTAACGGGCTCTGCAAATACGCCTTCTACGCCTTTGTTGTTGATCCTTTCTACCACTGCTTCGGGGAAACTTCTTTCTTTACCATGTAGGATGCCGATTTTTTTCATAAAAGACTATTTAATTGAAATGATAAGTTGGAGTAATTCGGGAAATGCAATTGTAATCAAATATATTTTTTACGGGTTAATTAACCAAATATATAAATGGGATAGCCTGGGGTACCCGGTACCGGCTGACTTATATAGGGAGGGCTGCCGGGCGATGGCGGATACCATCGCCAACTGGATGTTTATCATGGTCATTCCCACAGCACGGTTGATTTTCCAACCGGTACTTATCATTACCGTTTTACTGCTGATGCTCCTTACATGAACGGAAATGGTTATTATGGAACGGCAGGAACGGTAACACAATAAATGAAACAGTTAACAACGATCATACTGCTATTTTTGGCCGCTTCCTGTAAAGTGCCATTACCAAAGGAACCAACTGATGGGATGGAGCAAATACCTCACCCTATCCTTTTATCTAAACAGGCTGAAAAAATACTGGTTAAAAATGATACGGTTTATAGGAACAATAAAAAATATTCAGGATTTCTCTACCAGTTGCAGTCTGGTAGCCACGATATTTTTTCAATGGAAGGGTATTACAATGGCCTGTTGACGGGTGTTTGCAAAAAATGGTATCCCAACAGGCGATTAATGGAGGAGCGGTTATATAACGAAGGGAAACAACAATCGTTTTGGGATAATGGCCATAAAAGATTTGAGTTTATAGCCAGCAATGATATATATGAGGGAGAATTAAAGGAATGAAATTACGATGGCAAACTTATTCATGAAGCCCATTTTGTTAACGGGCAGGAGGAAGGGGCGCAAAAAATGTGGTGCGACAATGGGAAAATAAGGGCAAATTATGTAATTATAAAGGGGAGGCGTTATAGAATATTGGAAACAAAAAATTGTAAAAATGTATCGGATAGTATTTTTTCTGCCAGGTAGCCTGCTGTTGATGAATTGCGTTGAGCAACAGGTAACTGCCAACCTAAAATTGCCGTATTACAATGAACCTGATTTTACGTCTTTGTTTTTAAATGATAATACAGTTATTGCAAACCGGATAACGCATATCATTGGTAATTTTTTGTTTTTAAATCAAGACAGTAATTGGATATCTCAAAAAACTGTGGAAGGGAAAATACATGTAACTAATTTTATATTTACTTCTTGCGGTAGCATTTGCCCGGCTATGACCAGGAATATGAAGATAGTAAGCGATAGTTTGCAAAATGAACAGGACCTGGTTTTATTATCCTATACTGTTACTCCCTGGAAGGATAAACCCTATGTGCTAAAGCAATACAAGCGCGATCACGAAATCAACAACAACTACAGGCATTTCCTTACTGGTAC
>JBBQOJ010000640.1:0-2321 GCA_038330815.1 Chitinophagales bacterium
CCAATATTATGTAATGACCCCCACCTGGGTCTAAATCTTCCTTCCCTCTGGTTTGAAATACAATTAACTACGCCCCGCTACAACGTATACGGCGTAAGCTTTCCCGGCGCCCCGGCCGTAATCATCGGGTACAACGACCATATCGCCTGGGGGGTTACCAATGGTGGGCGTGATGTAAGGGATTATTTTGAAATTACTTTTAAAGATGATACCCGCCACGAGTATTGGTACGACAGTGCATGGAGAGAAACATCTTTCCGTTTCGAAAAAATCCTGGTGAAGGGTTCGTTGAGTTTCCTGGATACAGTGGCTTATACTGTTTTCGGCCCGGTGATGTACGACAAAAATTTCAGCGGCAGTCGTATCACCAATAAGGGTAATTACGCCGTGCGATGGAAGGCCCATGACCCAGGCAATGAACTCAAAACTTTTATGTTGCTGAATGCTGCCAGGGATTATCCCGGCTATCTTGACGCAGTAGCCAATATGAAAACCCCCGGCCAAAATTTTGTGTTTGCCAGCAAGTCGGGCGACATAGCGTTGCGCACACAGGGCGAATGGCCCGCTAAATGGAAGGGGCAGGGCGATTTTATCATGCCAGGCAACGACGGCCGGTACAACTGGCAGGGGATGATTCCCTTAGATGAAACTCCCTTCCAATACAACCCCGAAAGAAATTATGTGAGTAGTGCCAACCAGGATCCTGCAGATTCCACTTATCCCTATTACCTGGGCAGGGGTTATCCAATTTATCGCGGCCTGGTCATTAACCGTTTGCTGGATTCCATGCGGGGGATCACACCCCAACAGATGCAACGCCTTCAAACAAATAATTACAATGTATTTGCGGCCACTGCAGCGCCGTTGTTATTAAAAAATATCCGGGAGAACGAATTAACAGCAACCGAACTGGATTTACTGCGGTTGATAAAAGATTGGGATTTTTATAACGAGGCGGCATCAAAGGGTGCCACAGTATTTATTGAATGGTGGACCGGTTTTGAAAAAAAGGTATTTGATGATGAATATGGGAATGCTCCCAAGGTAATTATGCGGCCTTATGAGAGTAATTTATTACAGGGCCTTTTAAAAGATTCCGCCTATACTTTTATTGATAATATCACCACCGAACAAAAAGAAGACCTATCGGATATAGCTACGTCCGCATTTAAGGTCGCCTGTGGCCGTTTGGAAGCTAAGCAGGCGGAGGGGAAATTGGAATGGGCTGCTTATAAAGCAACCGGTATCAGCCACCTAACCCGGTTGCCAGCCTTAAGCCGTTTGAACCTGCCGATTGGAGGAGGAACTTATTGTATTAATGCCACCAAACAAAATCATGGCCCTAGTTGGCGGATGATTGTGAGCCTAACCGCCACTACAGAAGCGTTTGGAGTTTATCCCGGCGGACAAAGTGGCAACCCGGGCAGCAAATACTACGATGATTTTATCGACAAATGGGCCGCAGGGGAATATTATTCTTTATGGCTGATGGCCAAAGGGCAGGAGAAAGACCCACGCGTTAAATGGACAATGCGTTTCACCAATAAAAAATCAACCTAAACGGTATAGCAATAATTGGTGCGGACTGAATAGTGCTCATGAATTAAATATTGAACAATGAAAATAATAGTTTCCATTTTATTGATTGCTTTATTAAGTTTTGCAGCCTGCCTGTATTTGCCCTGGTGGGTTATTTCAATTACAGCCTTCGTGGTAGCCGCAGTAATACCACAGCGGCCCCTTCTGTCATTCTTCAGCGGCTTCATCGCGCTGTTGTTACTATGGAGTTTATTGGCCTGGTACACAAGCCACAATAATGAGCATATACTGGCCCACAAGATTTCACTCCTTATCCTCAAAATTGATAGCCCGGCATTGTTGATTGTTGCTACTTCCTTTATTGGTGCACTGGTGGCAGGTTTTGGCGCATTGGCAGGTAGCTTTACCCGTAAAGAAAAAATGGTGGTTACTTAAATTAGAAGAAAAATACCCTTTCCGGGTGGTGAAAACCTCACCCCTTTTAGCCCCTTCGGTTAGCCCGATAGTAATATCTTTATATTTCTAAAATTTATTACCGTGCTAATTATGTTATTAAAAAAAATCAGGAAAAATTACCAAACCGGTAGTTACGAAGCCAGGGAGGCAGGCTACCTGTACCAGTTTGACGAGGCTGCATTGGAACGGCTCAATCTGTTTTTAAAAGATCGTCACCACCTGTTGATTGCGGATTGGTACAGGTCATTAACAGATAGTGAGAAGCTATCCGTAATACGGAAAAGCGAATATTGACGAAGCGCCATTTAGTAACCTCCCGGGTTGCC
>JBBQOJ010000641.1:0-2320 GCA_038330815.1 Chitinophagales bacterium
TATGTAAGTCTTTCTGAGAATTTATTGTTTCCTTCCGGCAGTGCCGTAGTTAACCCAAAAGGGGTGGATGCATTATCAAAGCTGGCAGCCGTTCTAAATTTAAATAACGATGTGGCAGTAAACATTGAGGGGCATACAGATAGTATTCCTATTCGCGGCCGCTTTAAGGATAACTGGGAACTGAGTACAGCCCGGGCCAATTCCATCGTGCGTATCCTAGTGGAGAGTTACAGGGTTGACCCTGTTAGAGTGATTGCTTCAGGGCATAGTTATTTTGACCCCCTGGATGTAAATTCCACCGCGGAGGGCAGGGCTAAAAACAGGAGGACTGAAATTATCCTTTCCCCTAAACTGGACGAAATGTATAAGTTGCTTGATATGTAACGTACCGTACCTTATAATGGTAAAAAGTCACCGGAAAATCCTGGTGACTTTTTGTTGGAGCAACCCTTTTTCTACCGTTATTTTGCAATTGAATGAAAATAGCTTAGTGGAGAAGAGTATTAGTCCCTGGCCAGCAAATCACCCTCACTCCCAATAAATAATTAGCATATTAGCATTAGATTATCAACAGCAGTAAAATATCGACAGTAACAGAATGAAACAAGCTTTAGTTGTGGGAGCCACCGGCTTAATTGGAAAGCATTTGACCACCATCCTCTTAAATACCCCGGCGTATTCGGTAACAGCCCTCGTAAGAAACCCGATTGATCAGTCACACGAACGATTGAAGGCCGTGCTATTTGATTTTAAAAACCCTGACAAGGACCTGGTAACCGGTGATGAACTTTTTTGTTGCCTGGGCACCACTATTAAAGATGCCGGAAGCAAGGCCGCTTTTTACAAAGTAGATTTCGAGTATGTGGTATCGGTAGCTACCATGGCATATGCCAACGGCATTAAAAAGCTGGCGATCGTTTCATCGATGGGTGCAGATAAAAACAGCGCGATTTTTTATAATAAGGTAAAAGGCGCTGTGGAAGAAGCGGTTCTTCAGATAGGATTTGACTCCGTTTTTATATTTCGTCCATCCATGCTACTGGGCGACCGGCCCTCGTTCCGGTTAGGTGAAACCATTGCCAAATCGCTAATGACCGCCTTTGCATTCGCTGTACCAGAACGCTATAAGCCGGTGGACGCAAGCAAGGTAGCCCGGGCCATGATACACTTTATGGGTTCCGGAAAAACCGGGCACCATATCCTTGAATCTGATAAAATAGCCAGGCTTCAAACAACTTCGTGTTGAACATCCTCTTTTATTTTTTTCGGGCAACACATTACATAACCATCCTTGTAAGTACTTTTACATTATGCAATTTAAAATTTCAAGTGAGCTCACCTACGAGGTTTCCACTGACACCACCTTTCTTTTTAATATTCAGGCCACTAATTCATCTACACAATACATAATAGAAGAATCGGTTACCGTTACACCCACCCAGCAATTCGAAGAATTTTCTATGCCGGGGGCGGAAGCCCGTTTTATAAGGATGTCGGTAAAAGCGGGCATTGTATTTACCATCCGTTACCGGGCATTGGTTGAGGTTTCTTACAAAGTGATTGATGAGGCACTGCTGGTAAACCTTTCCTCCGTAATGGAACTGGATGCCAATGTGATGCCTTACCTTTTTCCAAGCCGCCATTGCCAGTCCGATAAATTAAGGAAACTGGCCATAAAAGAGTTCGGCCACCTGGAGAATGATTTTATAAAAGTAAATACCATCAACGAATGGATATATAATAATACCGATTACATATCCGGGGCCACTGATTCAGGCACTTCCGCTTACGACACCCTTATCCAACGGGAAGGTGTTTGTAAAGATTTTGCCCACCTGGGCATAGGACTATGCCGTGCATTGGATATACCGGCCCGCTATTTCACCGGATATGCGGCCAACCTGCAGCCCCCCGATTTTCATGCATGTTTTGAAGCTTACCTTGGCGGGCAATGGATTTTCTTTGATCCTACGAAACTGGTACCCATCAATGGTTTGGTAAAAATAGCCCATTGCAGGGATGCTGCAGAAGCGGCGGTGGCAAGCTTTTTTGGCAACACGATGTGTACCTTCATGAATGTGCAATGCACCGTGGCAGACCCATTGTTTAAACCGATTATTCCCGTTTCAGGCGACTGGACCGCCCTGTCTTACCAGTAATAATTCACTTTATTTATTATACCCATTCCTATGTGTGGGTGTTTTTTTATGCACCTAAACGTAAGCCCGTAACACCATAAAAAAAACCTTCAGTAATGAAGGTTTTTCACAGACAATGGTCATGGCTTGCCATGACAGGCTTTCATAGGTAAAGTGTTGTT
>JBBQOJ010000642.1:0-2315 GCA_038330815.1 Chitinophagales bacterium
CGGTTCCCATCTACGCCTATGCAATCCAACACCCATACTACCGCCTGCGGCGGCTGGGCCAATCCCTTGTAGGTGCCGTCCCACCCACGTTGAACATTGGTACCTTCAAATAACACTTCGCCCCAACGGTTAAAAATCCGGAAATAATTAACGGTTAACACACCTTTAAAAATGGGCCGTAAAAAATCGTTGCGCCCGTCGTTATTCGGTGTAAAAGCGTTGGGTACAAATACCTCTACCTTATCAATTGTTTTTACCAGTTGGGTATCCACAATCCTGCATCCGGCATTGGTGGTTATTTCTATAAAATACTGCTGATCGCGGGCACCGTTGAATATGGGTGTAAAACTATTGGCGTCGTTTAAACTGGCACCAGGGCTCCACAACGCTTTCTCGCCGATATTACGTGCACTCAGGTTGATGGGCAGGTTAATGACTGCATATTTTAAAGGATAGGTGATACCGGTGCCAGGCCTTTCAATGATGATATTTACAGGTGCGGTATTGATGCTACAGCCAAGGTTGTTGGTAAGAGAAGCATAATAAGTGCCTGCTGTATTTACCCTGTATATTGGCTGTGTTGCTCCATTGATGCGCGCCCCATCCCTGAACCAATTTATAAAACTGGTTGATTTCACCAACAGTACCGCACTATCACCATAGCCAAAGCAAAAGGAATTTTTACCGATCAGTTGTACCGCGCTATCGATGATGGAAGCCCGAACCAATACCGTATCTGTGGTTCGGCAACCACCGCCGCTATTGCTGGTGGTGAGTACATAGGAAGTAGTAAAATCAGGCGACGCTAACGGGTTGGCAATAAAAGGATTATTTATTTTATTTGGAGGCGACCATTGATATACCAGGGAGGGTTTGGGAATGTTGCCGATTTGAACAGGGGCTCTATTACAGGATAGGGCATCCCTGCCGGCATCAGCCACTACGGTAAGCGAATCTATTACTTTTGTAAATAAGGTATTGGAACACCCATAGCCGAAAAAGGGTTCCAGCTTTACGGCAAAGCTGGTGCCGGATACAGGTGGTGGCACCAGGGTAAGTACCTGTTGTTTACCCAACACCTGGGTAAGCGAGCTGTCGTACCAGGTGTAATCCTGGTAACCAAAGGGAGCAGTAATGCTTACCACGGTATCATCCGGGCAAAAAGTAGCGCCGGCAAAACTTCCGCTACATTCGGAGTTAACATCAATATAGGCATAGCCAAAATGCCGTCGGAAAGTACAGTCGGCCGTTTTAAAAAACAGGCGAATGGTTTTGCCGGCGTTGCCCGATAAATCAACAGATACCGCCGACCAATTTTTGAATAAAACATTGGTCGTATCGGAGGAAGTAGCCACTTCAAAACCAGGTAAGGCCGTGCCCATGGCAATAAAGGTAAACGAGGCGCAATCGATTACCCGGTCATCGGTAACGTTGGTCACTTCTATCTCCATCCTGGGCTGTTCTATTTCCCGGTGATTGGGTGATTGAAATACCACGGCATAGTGATAAATGAGGGAATAGGCATTTTGATTTTGGGGGATGGAAAATTCGTAAGAAATACCCTCGGCCTGGCCCCCTGCTTCCGTGCTACCAAGTTTTATCGAATAGCCACTACCGTTAGGGCAGTTAACAGGAAAGCCGCCAAAGGGATCTACCTGGCCGGAATTGGCTGCGTACATCGTGTGTTTATTGGTAACCGGCCCCCCTGAAGAAGAAAGCGTAATAATATTTTTATCGTTAACTGCCGATGTAAAACCGGTGTAACAAGTCCACCCACTGAAAGTACCATTCTCAAAGTCGATATTGGGGGGGCAAACCTGCGCCTTGCCGTAGCTACCTACCATCAAAAATACCAGGATATTACCTAATGGCAGCAGCCATTTGCCCACTCCCTTCCTGCTGCTATACCTGGTTTCAAGATGTTGCACGGTGCCTTTTTATCGTTTTAAAGATAAGGTTTAATTAACTTATAATAAAAACAGCTACTGTTATTAAATGGTTGCCTGTAGTACTAATTGAAAATTGGAGATGGTTTGTTTAAGGCAGGCGGCCTGTCCATCACAATACACCTAAACATCGTTCATCATGCCCTTGTCGTTTGAATTATGGGGGAACTTTCCCATTCTTTATGGTCCGGGTTGCACTATATTCTTTGCCAGCAATGGAGTAATCGCCCCACTGATGCTAACCGGATGGCAATGAATGAAGCATATCCTGCAATTGCATATAAAGGTGGATCACTATACCGGTTTTAAAAGGATCGCCCCATCAAACAATCCTGGTGCAGCACCTGCCACCTGGCCAATTGGTTGGTG
>JBBQOJ010000643.1:0-2313 GCA_038330815.1 Chitinophagales bacterium
AAATGAGGACGAAAATAAAGTAAATAGCCTTCAAAATGTAGCTATAATATTTTATTTATTGTAATTTATGTCCACATTGTGGCGTTTTCCAATAGGGATGGGATAATTGAATATACGTGCCTTACTAAAAAAGGTTCACTTACCGGTTCGAAGTATAAGGTTAAAAATAATACAAAAAATCACACAAATTGTTTTTATTAACATTTATTTAAACAGGTCGAAAATTGAAAGTACTGGACATAAAGGGTGACGCCAGGCCTGGTGAACTATTTACATTATAGCTTTTTAGTAATATCAGGAGTAGTATTTGTCGCATTTTTTAAAACAGTTGCACCAATATTTTAACACAATGCTATCTTCGATTTTAATATATTGGTAATGTTTTAGCATAATCCTGCTACCTATTAGCTAATATGCCAAAAAAGGGAAATGTAATATGGCCAAAGTGTTTACGATTACAGCGGGTTTAGAGAATATGGGTGCCTTAAAAACAGGAGGGCAGGGCTCAGTTTACAAGGCCAAAAGAATTGGTGAAATTATTACGGCCGTAAAACTGCTGCCTACGCCCATCCATTCGGAATCCAATGATGATAAAAATTTTCTTAGTTTCCAAAATGAAGTGGAGAAGCTGAAGAAAGTTAACCAGGAGCCTAATCCGCACGTAGTAAAAATCTTACACTCCGGCCTCACCGAATCTGGTAACCTTCCATATATAGAAATGGAATTTATAGAGGGTCCGGATATGGAAGACCTGCTTAAACCTCCATACGATCCTGTTTTTCCTATTAAGGAAATCATCAAAGTAGCCGACCAGCTATCCTATGCGCTGGCCCATTGCCATAAGGTAGAGGTGAAACACGGGGATATAAAAAGTAATAATGTAAAGTTTAATATTCATACCGGTAACTATGTGTTACTTGATTTTGGCCTCGCCATCATGTCGGAAGAACAGCGCCGCACCAGTATGCGGCAGGCAGGTGCCATTGAGTTTATGGCACCGGAGCAGAATGAAGGGATGATGTATTTTCAAACGGATATTTACAGTTATGGCATCATCCTTTTTGAACTGTTGACAGGTACTGTTCCATTTCCCTTAACCGATAAAGGGGAAACTGCCCGTAACCGCGTAATGGTGGCACATATGGAAGTACCGGTGCCGGAGGTGTTATCAAAACGAAGGATAGCGCTGCCAGCACATTGGAGCAATGAAAAAAAAGAAAGGGAAATGCAGGTGCCGCAATGGTTAATCAACACCCTGCAAAAATGCCTTGAGAAACGCCCCGACGACCGGTTTAAAAATGGCATGGAACTTCATCGTTACATTGTACACAACAGTACATTGGTGGTGGCGGGCAGGGAGGTAAATGCCCTCAACGCCTCCATCTTACAAAGTGAGAACGAACGTCTCCGCACTTTACTGATCCAATACCAGGAAGCCCTGAAATTGCGTGATTCTTTGCCGGTAAATCCACACAAGGTTTTATCCCTCAACGAAGTGCTTTCAGCCAAGGCCCTGGAAGACGGGGAAGAAACTGCCGACGGCATTCAACCGGTCACCCGGCGCGCCTCCATTGCAGGCGCATTCATCCTGTTAATTGTTTTATTAGGCGCTGCGGCTTTTGCCTACAAGTTCCGTAAAACACTGGGACTGGTTAAAATGCCCGGGCAAAGCAAGGCGCAGCCGGTAGTGAAAAAACAACCGGCAAAAAAGTATGGCCTCTACCAGGTAGTATCACCCAAAGCCTATTTCCATAATACGCCGGATGAAACGACACGCCGCGTGGCCTACATGGTTGAATCTACCGACACGGTAACTGCATTAAACCAAACAGCCGATTTTATTTACACAGAATTTTACAATAGAAAAAAACAACTGTCTAAAGGCTGGTTGTTAAAGCGCGACCTGGTATCGTTAAACCAATACGCAAACAGTCCGAATAATTCCGCACCGACTGTAAGCGTGCAGCGGCCCGGTATCCAGGAAGAACTGGACAGGGCAGCTAAGCTGGCGAGCGAGGAGGATGATATTGGTGCCTTGCTGATTTACAGTGAACTTGCCAACCAGGGGGTGGCCGAGGCCATGTATCAATACGGCGACCTAGCCCTCCGGGGAAGGAATTACGAAATCAACTGCCTGGAAGGACTGGATTGGATTAACAAAGCAGTAAGAAAAAATTATCGGCCTGCCAAAAAAACGCTTGGCTTTCTCTACCTCTTTGCAGGCAACGAACCTGTATTATTTAGTAATGATTATATCCCCTGTCCTTTTAAAGAAGACAGGGCGCTTGGTAAAAAATACCTGGTGGAAGCGGT
>JBBQOJ010000644.1:0-2287 GCA_038330815.1 Chitinophagales bacterium
AGTAAGGCAACCATCATTGATTTTTTATTAAAGGACCTGGAGTCGGTGATGCCCAATCTTGATTGGGATCCTGAAGAACGTGGCCGGGTGAGCAGGGGAGTTGCCATGGGGATGGCAGCAAGACTGGCCATGTTGGATAAGCGCTACACTTATGCCGCGGATATTACTGATAATATCATTGCCAATGGCCCTTACGGTTTAAATCCTACTTTTGAAAACCTCTTTCGCAAAGCAGGGCAAACCACCAACACCAATAAGGAGATTATGTTTTACTACCCATATGGTGATGCAGATGCCGGGTCGTTTACCTACCTGCAGTTAACCCAGGGATCACGCAACCAGGGTGGCCAATCCAGTCATTTTCCTACTCAATTTTTAGTAGACCTTTTTGAATGTACCGATGGATTAAATGTGAGCGAGTCGCCCTTGTATATGCCATCCAAGCCCAACAGCAACCGCGATCCGCGTATGCGCCATACTGTTATGGTGCCGGGTGATACCAGTGTGGTACAGGGCTTTACCAGCATTATCTTTAATTTCCGGGATCGTTTTGTAACCACCTATAACCCTACCACCAGGGTGATTACTTTTCCTTCCACCATCTCCAACCAGGACAGTGCCAATATTTTTGGTCCACGCTTAAATGGCCTTGGCAACCTATGGAAGAAATATGTAAACGACCGTGATGTGAATGGTAACGCCGGTAACCTGTACAAAGTGGGCTGGGTTTACATGCGCTTTGCCGAAATTTTATTAATCAATGCAGAAGCCCATCTTGAGAAAGGATCGGCCCCCGCCGTGGTAGCCACTTCGGTTAACAAAGTAAGGGCAAGGGCAGGCATGCCGGCGGTGGCTGCAGTTGTGGTGAGCAACCCAGCCAGGCTGAAACAATTGGTTAGAAGAGAAAAAACGGTTGAACTGGCCAATGAAGGGCTGCACCTGCCGGATATGCGCAGGTGGGATGATGGTGCTTATGCTCGCAAAGTAATGCCCCTGCAGTTGTTTGGTGAACCCAATTCCAACATGAAATTTACACCAGGGGTAGGATTAGAATTTGTAACGCCTGCGCCGCCACCTGTGTTTGATGCTACCTACAATGTGCCGGTTTCCTGGCCCAATGGTGACGCTCTCCGGTTAAAAAGAGAATTGCGCGTTTTTAACGCCAATCAACATATTTTATCACCCATCCCCCAGGGCGAAATTGATAAGATTTCCACCCTCCGGCAAAACCCGGGCTGGTAATTTTTTTTAGAATGATTTATAATCGTTAATAATGGGGCTGTCTTTTCTAGGATGGCCCCTTTTGTAATCGCATATGATGGATAAACTGCCGCACAAACAACGAAATGAAAGCCTGGATGCCCTGCGTGGTATTTCCATATTGGCCATGGTATTGTCGGGTAGCATTGCTTTTGGCGGGGTATTGCCCGCATGGATGTACCATGCACAGGTGCCACCGCCGTTGCACAAATTTGTACCCACCTTGCCGGGAATTACCTGGGTAGACCTGGTGTTTCCTTTTTTCCTGTTTAGCATGGGGGCCGCCATTCCCCTGGCATTGCAAAAAATAGCAGCACAAAATTCCGGGTTACTACGGGTAGGTTGGATAGCTATAAGGAGATATGCATTGCTGGTGTTTTTTGCCCTGTTTTTTCAACACATGAAGCCATGGTCAATGTCAGAACAACCGGGCGTAAAAGAATTCCTGCTTTCGATGCTGGCTTTTTGCTTGCTGTTTTTTCAATTATACCAACCGGTGCAACGTACCATTTTCTGGAAGTTGGTAAAGCCTGCGGCCTATATTGTTGCCGTACTTTTATTATACCTTCTGCCATTTAAAAATGGAACCGGCTTTAGTTTTCAACAGAGCGATATCATCATCATTGTGCTTGCCAATATGGCTTTGTTCGGCACAATTATTTGGTGGCTTACCAGGCACCGCCCATTATACCGGTTAGCTATTTTACCCCTGTTGATGGCCTTCCTGTTGGCTGCCCAAACGCCTGGAAGTTGGAATGAGGCGTTGAATGATTTTTCACCATTCCCCTGGATGTACCGGTTTTACTACCTTAAATACCTGTTCATCATTATACCGGGTACATTTGCCGGCGAGTGGATGATACAAACGGCGGGTACTATACAAAAGAAGTTAGCCGGTTACGTTAAAATTGCAGCATGGCTTTCGCTGCTACTAATTATCAGCAATGTTGTTTTATTATACGGAAGGCACTTATGGCTCAACCTGGCGCTAACCATGGTATTGTTATTGCTGATGTATTGGGCGTTA
>JBBQOJ010000645.1:0-2276 GCA_038330815.1 Chitinophagales bacterium
CCTTGGTAATACGCTTGTCAATTTCATCCAGCAGGTCATCTATCTGGTTAACCGATGGCCGTACTTCGATGGGCGGGTCAAGCAAGCCGGTTGGCCGCACCACCTGTTCCACCACCACACCGCCGGTCTTTTCCAGTTCAAAATCACCTGGGGTGGCGCTTACAAAGATGGTTTGGTGTACCATGTTTTCAAATTCATGAAAATTGAGGGGCCGGTTATCCAGGGCGCTGGGCAACCTGAAGCCATAATCCACCAGTACGAGTTTTCGGCTACGATCACCCCCATACATGCCGCTTACCTGTGGTATGGTTTGGTGGCTTTCATCAATGATGCAAATAAAATCCTTCGGAAAATAATCCAGCAGGCAGAAGGGGCGGGTACCGGGTTTCCTGCGGTCAAAGAACCTGGAATAATTTTCAATGCCATTGCAGTATCCTAGTTCCCTGATCATTTCCAGGTCGTAGTTAACCCTTTCACTTAGCCGCTGCGCTTCAATAAACTTGCCACTATTTTTAAAATATTCTACCTGGGCCGCAGTTTCATCCTGGATTTCATAAATTACCTCCTGCATGATATCTTTTGGGGCAAGATAAAGGTTGGCGGGAAAAATGGCCGCATTGTCTACCAGCCCGATTCGTTTATTGCTGCTAAGCTCCAGGGTTTCAATACTCTCAATTTCATCTCCAAAAAAAGTAACCCGGTAACCAAAATCAACATAAGGGAGGTTTATATCAACCGTGTCGCCTTTTACCCGGAATGTACCCCTGGTAAAATCTCCCTGGGTACGACTGTACAGGCTGTTTACGAGGGAATGTAAAAAGCCCTGTCGGGAGATCACCTGGCCCTTTTGAATTCTTACTATCCCGTTTTCAAATTCGGTTGGATTACCCATACCATAGATACAACTCACACTGGCTACGACAATGATATCTCTTCTTCCACTCAGTAACTGCGAAGTGGCTTGCAGGCGCAACTTATCCAACTCTTCATTGATGCTCAGGTCCTTTTCAATATAGGTGTTACTCACGGGCATATACGCCTCGGGTTGATAGTAATCGTAGTAGCTTACAAAATAGCCCACCGCATTGTCCGGGAAAAACGATTTAAATTCTCCGTAAAGTTGCGCCACAAGGGTTTTATTGTGGGTTAACACCAGGGTGGGGCGCTGCACATTTTGAATAACGTTGGCAATAGTATAGGTCTTACCACTTCCCGTTACCCCCAGCAAGGCCTGGTATTGTTCACCTTCCAATATGCCTTCGGTGAGTTTGCGGATAGCATCCGGCTGATCGCCGGAGGGGGAATAAGGTGATTGTAAGTTGAAAGGCACTTAAATTATTTTTTGCAAATTAATGTATAACGGTCACAAAGATGGGCGGTACCGGGGTTGCCGTTGAAAAAGATGTCTATCCTGCCACCAGTAAATACAAACAAACAGGTGTTATATTTTATGCAGGGCTTTTTCCAAGGCATATTTTCGTACAAACCAGGCAATGGTAAACGAGGGAATGATATCAGTTACCGGCATAATTTCTTCTACAAAATTTAATACGCCCCCGATCATCCCCAACCGGCCACCAAACAACCGGTTAAAAATAAGTGCAGAGACGGGCGCCCATACCAGGTCGGAAATTTCTGCCACCATCGGAAAAACGTAACTGGCCATTCCGATAAGGTCCATCGCTATACAGAGGGCAATATTTGGAAGTACTAATTTTTCTGTATTCATTGGTTAACACCGGTTGTTTAATATTTGAAAAGAATAAACTATTTTACCAATAACCGTTCCACTATGTTTAGGAGACAGATTGACAAAACCAGGAAATCCGGGGCCTGTTACCAACACCTTCCATTGAAAGGTTGATGGTCATCAGAAGGGATATCGTCTATAATGCTAAACGGGTTCTTTCTTTTGATAATTTCCTTATTTGGCTTTTAACATAGCGTTGTTTCCACCAGCAGGAAAAAAGGAAAAACGGCTAAATATCATCCGGGAGCTAAATTTGCTTTCGGCTGCTTGAAAGGATGCTTGCAAATAAGCCATATCTATTTATCTTGCGATCATTTAAAAGGATTTTATATGCAACGTGTATTACTGATTGAAGACAATGATGAAATAAGAGAGAATACAGCAGAAATTCTTGAACTGGCCAACTACCAAGTAGACACGGCTGCCAATGGTAAACTGGGTGTTGAAAAGGCATTGGAAAATGCGCCTGACCTTATCATTTGCGATGTAATGATGCCGGTGTTGGATGGCTATGGTGTACTACACC
>JBBQOJ010000646.1:0-2253 GCA_038330815.1 Chitinophagales bacterium
CATTGTGAACTTTATACTTTATCGCCTGGAAATATGCATTTAAAAGTCCATGGCTTTTGCACTTTGCCAATAACAAGTGTTGCTTGTGCAGAAAGATGGAGGATAAAAATGGTTAAAAACACAGGTAAAAAATACTTTTTCATGCATAGCTTCCTTTTATCAATCTACTTCTTTTCTCGTAGGTATGGACGTTTGCGCCCCCATTTTGGTAACCGAAATGGCCGCTGCCTTACAGGCGAATGCTACCGCAGCTTTCCATGGCTTTCCTTCCGCGAGGGCTACCACCAATGCCCCGTTAAAAACATCCCCGGCCGCCGTAGTATCTACCGCAGTCACTTTCACCGATTCAATTATTCCTGTGTATTCCCCGGTATTAACATAGGCTCCCCGGCTACCCATCGTAATAATTACATTTTTAACACCGCGGTTTTTGAAGATGGCCGCTGCTTCTCCGGCGCTGGCCTCATCTTTCACTTCAATACCGGTAAGCAAGGCAGTTTCGGTTTCATTCGGCGTTATTAAAAACAATCCATTATATACACTGGCAGGTAATAACGCAGCGGGTGCCGGGTTGAGAATTAAACTTTTGTGGTGGGCAATGGCATAGGCGGCCAGGTATTCAATCACGGGCAGGGGTGTTTCCATTTGGGTGACCAGCCAATCGGCTGCCTCCAGCAGGTGCCCTGCCTGGCGGATATCCGCTACCGTGAGTAAGGCATTGGCACCCGAAGCTACGATGATGGAATTTTCACCTTCCTTGTTAATGGTGATCACTGCCACCCCGGTAGGCGCAGTTTTATCAATTAAAATGCCGCTTACATCAATACCATCATTGGCATAGCTGGTAATGGAAGTATTGCCAAACGAATCGTTGCCCACCTTGCAAATAAATTGCACGTTGCCGCCCAAACGCGCTGTCGCAACCGCCTGGTTAGCGCCTTTTCCTCCCTGGAACACAAAAAATGAACCTCCCAGGATGGTTTCACCCGGTTGCGGAAAACGATCGGTCTTCAACACCATGTCGGTGTTGGAACTGCCAACTACCACAATTTTATTACTCATTTTTTTCCGTTTGTTTTATCCAGGTGGTAATTTCACCCCCGGTTTGACTGGCATCTGCATAAGGCACCAATACCAGGTTCTTTTGAACATTGTTTTCCATCGCTTTTATGTTGAAGGCAAGTCCGCCGATCCATTTTGCCGGTAATACCGACGGCTGAAATTGGAGTTCCGTATGCCCGGTGTCGATAGCAATTTTATCCGTCGAAAACTGGTTGATATTTTTGTCTACTGCCAGCACCTGTGGACCTCTTTGTAAGGCAACAAATCCAGGATAACTTTTACCGCCATCCAACACAATGGTGGGCAGCGTGAATTGAATGGTAACTTTATCCCCCTTATTCCATTTACGAATGATGGATACTGTTTCGGTACCTGAGACGGATTGCTTTTTGCCATTGATGGCAATGGAAAAGTCGCCCGCCCAATAAGGTCTACGAAAATCAAGGGTAAAAGGGGTAACAGTAGTTTTGTCTACATTGATGGATACCCGACCATCGGCCGGAAAATTGGTAACTGTACTAAAGGCAACCTGCTGGTCATTATTTACGGTGGTGGCGTAGGTGCCCGGCTGGTAAAACAGGAAGGTGGGCCGGTTGTTTATTTTTCCATTTACAAACAACGGTGCCAGGGCAATAGCACGAGGCACGCTACTCATACAACAAGTAATACTGCACCCGTACGGCTTTTTACCAACCAGGGGCGTGTAGTAACTTACACAACCGGTTTGGGGATTTTCAGCGCCGGTTAAATGATTGTAAACAGAACGTTCCAGCTCGTCCAGGTACTTCATTTCACCTGTAACACACAGTAACTGGTAATTCAACTGTACCCAGGTGGTGGTAACACAACCCTCTCCCATATTATCCTTTGCAGTGGCGGGCAATTCCTGGTCGTCCTGGAAATGCTCAAAGGAGCTGGTGGTACCGGTAATGTATAGCCGCTTTTGGGCGATGTCTCTCCAGGCGGTCAGCACGGGTGTTAAAAAACGAACATCATTGGTAAGGCGATACAGTTTTATAACGCCCAATAAATTCGACATCATTTCGTAGGCCTTGGCATTGGCTACCTTATCCACCCTGCCCAGTTCGTTCAGTGTTTGAAGAATGTGTGGACCACCGGGGTGATTAAAACTATTCACCAGGTAGTCGCAATAATCGAGGTATTTTTTATTCCCCGAGAAGCGGTAGAGTT
>JBBQOJ010000647.1:0-2240 GCA_038330815.1 Chitinophagales bacterium
GGTAGTTTATAGTATTGGTACACCGGTTCTTCCACCTTGGTAGCGATGGTTTTTTTCTTTCTCTTTTTTCCCTTACCGGTATAGGTGGTTTTGTAATGGGTAACTTGTTTGGTGCCGATTTGTCGCCGCGCAGTTTTCAGCGGACCTGAGTCAGCATGGATACAGATAAAAAGGTCGCCATGGTGTTGATTGGCAATTTTAGCTTTATCATTAACGTTTTGATAAATATCTGTGGTGCGGGTGGGGATGGTATTTACATCTGGTAGCTGGCGCTGCAATTCTGCCACCAGTTTTTTTGAAATGGCGAGCGTAATATCTTTCTCCTTTGAGCGAAGCGATCCTTCGTATTGGCCTACAGCACCTACATCATTACCGCCGTGGCCTGCATCCACAATAATTGTTTTTAATTGTTTGGAAACCTGTGCAAAAGTAGAAGTGGATAGGCTGGTTACATATAATAGAAAAACAAAAATCAACTTTAATCTTACCATCTGAAAACTGGTTTAGGGTTGGTTAGTAATTTATAAGACTTTCTTCACAACTAGTTGTGGGTAATATGATTATTTTTGTTACAACTGCAATGAACAACAATCACAAAGGTAAGGCAAAATCTATTTTAGCATCATTAGTGCTCATGCTGTTCATAAGTATAACGATTGCGAATACGAATGATAAGGCACACCGGATTCAGTTTTACAAAACTTTAACTACCGACACCCTTCCGATGCCGGGGGAAAAGAAGTTGATGGTTCGAAAACCGGGTGTACCTCCGGCTATGGACACTATTCCTGAAGTCCGAAACGATACAACCCTTATTGCCGATTCACTTAATAATACAGCCACCCTGGATACTTTTGATTTTAAAATATCCAGCGATTCTTTGGATGCACCGGTGTTTTATCACGCAGATGATTCCATGGTATTGGATGTGCCGGGAAAAAAAATTCTGTTGTATGGAAAAGAATCCAGGGTAACGTATACCGATAATGAACTGGTGGCACCCGGCATTGAGTTTGACCAGCGCACCAACCTGGTGACAGCCTTTTTGAGAAAGGATAGCCTGGGTAAGGTAATTTCCTTTCCCACCTTTAACCAGGGCGATTTAAAAACGGTGAGCGATACCATTGCCTTTAACATGAAAACGGGTAAGGGCCTTACCAAGGGTACCTATACCCAGCAGGACGAGATGTATATCTATGCGGAAAAAATCAAGAAGGTAAACCCTACCTCCTTTTTCGCCTACCAGGCCAGGTTCACCACCTGTAACCTGGATACACCCCACTTTGCCTTCGTTAGTAAAAAAATAAAATTCATCAATAAAAAGTTTGCGGTTACAGGACCGGTACACCCCGAGTTTGAAGCAGTGCCTGTGCCAATTATACTGCCCTTTGGATTGTACCCGCTGTCGCAGGGAAGGCATTCAGGATTGATAGCACCCACTTTTAATGCCAACGAGCAATTCGGGTTATCACTGGATGGTATTGGCTACTATAAAGTGATCAACGATAACTGGGACGTAACCACAAGGGCAACCGTTTACTCTTACGGTGGCTTTTCCTTTAATATTAGTCCACGCTATTTTAAGCGCTATCGACGAACGGGCAATCTCTCCTTCGACTACCAGCGGTTTAAGCAGAATTTTAAAGGAGATATCGATTTTTCTACCATCAAAACATGTAACATTCGCTGGAACCATAGCCTGGATTCCAAATCCCGGCCGGGCGTGACTTTCAATGCCAATGTAAATGCCGGTAGCAGTAAGTTTAATTCCTTCGTTCCCAATAGTCCGGCCCGCAACTTTACCAATCAGTTAAATTCAAGTATTTCTTATGCCAAGGTTTGGAAAGACAAACCCTATAATATTGCTATCACCGCCAATCATTCGCAGAATACCAACCTGTCCACTATCAATGTTACCCTTCCGGATGTTAGTTTCAATTTAAACACGCTGTACCCCTTCCGTCGAAAAGAAGTGATTGGCAATTATAAATGGTACGAAAACCTTGGCATTGCCTTAAATTCGAATGTAAAGAGCCTTACCTTTTTTACGGATGACACAGCGATATCACAATTGAATATTGGCAAACAAATATTTGATAACCTCCAGTGGGGCGGTAACCACAATGTTCCCATAACGCTTTCCCTGCCACAATTTGGGCCCCTGCAAATTGCGCCAAGTATATCCTACACGGAACGTTGGTTTCAACAAAAATTGGTAAGAAGCTGGGATGCCACTAACC
>JBBQOJ010000648.1:0-2237 GCA_038330815.1 Chitinophagales bacterium
GGACTTCCACTTACCTCTGTAATTGTACGGTCATCGGCAAATATCAACGCCGGGGCAAAGTCTAAATTGTCGGCGATATTACACGGGGTGCTATTATTACTTTGCGTGGCATTTATCCCCGGCCTGCTTAATAAAATTCCCTATGCTGCCCTCGCTTCCATCCTCATTTTTATAGGCTACAAACTGGCCAAAGTGGGCTTGTTTAAAGAATTTTACCGCAAGGGTTTCGACCAGTTTATTCCTTTTGTTATTACAGTAATGGCCATACTGCTTACCGACCTACTTAAAGGAATTGTGATTGGACTGGTAGTAGGTTTGTATTTTGTGATGAGAAGTAATTATAAATCTGCCGTATTTATTGTGAACGATGATAATAAATACCTGTTCAGGCTGCGGAAGGATGTTTCGTTTTTAAATAAGCCCAGCGTAAAACGTAAACTGGAAGCCGTGCCGGAAAATTCTTACGTATTGATTGATATCACCCGTGCCGATTTTATTGATAAAGATATTATTGATACAATTAACGAGTTTTATGCCCATGCGCATTTAAAGAATATCAATGTAGAAATTAAGAAAAGCAGCTATAATCCCTTGCACGACCTGGTACAGAAAGATGGGACGGATTACGACGATATGGCCCATTAGGTTTTACCAGCAAGTGCCTGGGGATAACGCCAATTTTAACACTTAAAAAGTTACAACAAATGAAATCATACGACAGGTTATTGCTCGAAAATAAGGCCTGGGCGCAGGAAAAAGTGGAGGATGATCCTAACTATTTTAACCGGCTGGCTTCCATACAAACCCCCGAATTTTTATGGATCGGCTGTAGCGACAGTCGTGTGCCTGCCAATGAAGTAACAGGAACAGCGCCCGGCGAAATATTTGTTCACCGTAATATTGCCAACATGGTGATTCATACAGACACCAACCTTTTTAGTGTACTGGATTATGCGGTTACGCACCTCGAGGTAAAGCACATCATTGTATGTGGCCATTATGGTTGTGGGGGTATCAATGCGGCGCTTAGCAACAACGATTACAACCAAATATTGAATATGTGGTTGCGCAACATCAAAGATGTATACCGGCATAATAAAGCCGAACTGGATGCGCTTACCAATGAAGAGGAACGGCGGAACCGCTTAACAGAAATGAATGTGATGGAACAGGTGGTTCATCTTGCCAAAACTTCGGTAGTGCAGAAAGCCTGGAAAAAAAGACAGGCCCCCGATCTACATGGCTGGGTTTACGGGCTCAAAGACGGGATTATTAAACCAGTGTATGAAATGAAAGCCAATTCCGCCATTGATCCATTGTATCAATATGATAACCTGTAACAACGGAGGGTATTGAATCGGCTGCAATAGAAGTGGTGCCGTAAGACATGAACGGGAAGACCAGGTTGAAAATTCCCTGGCAACCAACATTTTTATACCGGTAACGCTAATTCGTTGCCGGCAATCAGTAAGCTGTTTTTATGGGAACAGGTAACTGCTTTCGCATCGCTTGTTTTAGCAACAGCATTAAACAGTTGGGGTTACTTTTTCCGTTTGGATAAATAGGCATGCCATAGCAGGAAGGTGGCCACCGTTCTGTAAGGTTGCCACCGGGAGGCAATTAGCAGGATAGTGTCCCGGGGAGTGTCAAGTGATAAATTTTTCACCTCCCTTATACTGGTCATAAGGGCAATATCCCCCGATGGAAATAAATCAGGGCGCTGCAATACCATCATTAAATAAACATCCGCTGTCCATTGCCCAATCCCCTTTATTTTAACAAGTTGGGCCCTCACTTCGGCATCCTCCATTTGCCCAAATGCATCTGGCACTAATGTTCCGTTTATGATAGCGTTGGCCAGGTGGTGGGTATAAATTGTTTTTTGCCGGCTGAAGTAACAGGCACGCAAAGTGTCATCACTAAGGGCCAGGAAAGCCGATGGCGTAAATTGATTACCCAATACCGCTTTTATTTTATGGAGTGCAGCCAGCGCGGATGCCAGGGACACCTGCTGCTCCAGTATTATATGCACCAATGTTTCAAAACCCGGTGGACGCTTCCACAGCGGTGGGTAATGGTATTGCCTGATAATTTGCGCCAGGTCGTGGTCCCTGCCAGCCAGCTCATCGCAAATAGCGGTAAAATTTTCTTCGTTAATGGTGGAAAAAGCACCCTGCGCCAACCGGGCATTGTAGGTCATTAATTTCGTGCAGCTTTAAATTTTTCAATGGCCTTCC
>JBBQOJ010000649.1:0-2225 GCA_038330815.1 Chitinophagales bacterium
TTAAAGGTTGGAGACCTTAAGGGTTGGAGACCTTGAGGCATAATAGATATCAGTTGCTTACCCGAAGAAAAGTCATATCCCAGGAACACACCCATCAGTGCTGGCCCAAGGTTAATGGCTGTATAACCGAATCAAAGGAAACCCCCGTTACTATTGTATACCCACAAAACGCACGAAAACAACGGAGGCGAATATATTGATTGGGTTATTCTCCTGGATACCTATCCTATCTTCCTTCCGCGTCAACTACCTTACAGCAAAAAAACCCTTCATTAAGAAAGGTTTTTTAATATATTAACGAATTATAACTTAATATAGTACCAGGACCACTAACACGACTACCTCCAACCATTCACCCGAAAGGGTGCCATATTATTGCCTAAGCTTCTGAACCAACGCCAGCGGAAAGATATTCCCTATTCATACGCGCTATATTGGCTACCGAAATCCCCTTGGGGCATTCGGCCTCACAAGCGTAAATATTGGTGCAGTTACCAAAACTTTCCTTATCCATTTGAGCAACCATGTTAAGCACCCGCGATTCCCGTTCAGGACCACCCTGCGGTAATAAAGCAAGCTGGGATACCTTTGCACTTGTAAACAGCATGGCGCTGCTATTAGGACAAGCAGCCACACAAGCGCCACATCCAATACAAGCGGCTGCCATAAATGCATCGTCTGCATCCTTTTTATCTATAGCAGTGGCATTGGCATCCACCGCATTGCCGGTATTTACAGATATAAAACCGCCAGCCTGTATAATCCGGTCGAAGGAACTTCGATCTACAATCAAATCTTTAATTACAGGAAACGCCTGGCTGCGCCATGGCTCAACCACAATGGTATCACCATCCTTAAACGCACGCATGTGCAATTGGCAAGTCGTATTTTTTGTCCACGGTCCATGTGCCCTGCCATCAATGTGCATACTGCACTGGCCACAGATACCTTCGCGGCAATCGTGATCAAATGCAATGGGATCGTCACCGGCAACAATCAGTTGTTCATTTAACACATCAAACATTTCCAGGAACGACATCTCGGAAGAAATATCTTTTAGCTGGTAATTTTCCAGACTTCCGGCTGACTGGCTATTCTTTTGACGCCACACTTTCAGCGTCAGGTTCATATTGTAATGTTCCATATATAATTATTCTAGGTGAATTATATTCTTTTATAATTACTGTATTCAAAAGGCCGCCAGCCAAACCGTTGCGATAAAAAGTACAACAGGCGATGTTTAAAGTTCTTAAAATTCTTTTTGTTAATGTCCGGGCTAAAACTCCAGTCTTCTTTTTTTACCAGGCCCTGCATTACCGCCGGGTGCGTCCCATCAAACACGGTAACTGAATCAATGTTTGAATAATCGAAGCGGGTATTGGCGTTGCCCACTTCCTTTCGCCATTTATCATGCTCCTCCTTTGGTACCCAATGCTGACCGAAATCTTTGTATTTTTCCAACATTACCACAGGGTTGCGTACCCAGCCATAATGGTAAATATAGGCATCAATTAATTTCACCCTCAATTTCCTTCCATCTGCTATCCTGAAACCCTGCGCATCTTTGAAACTACGGATCGCTTTGTTGTTCCTGATTACCCTGATCTCTTTTGAATACCATCTCCTGCCATCTCCTACAAAACGGTAACTTCCGTAAAAGTGCTGATAGTGAAAAAGCAACCCCTCTACCCTAGCATCATCCTTGTATTTTTCCATCGCCGCCAAAATCACCCCGTGGTATTTTTCATGCACCATTTCATCTGCCTGCAGGTAAAAAAGCCAGTCTGCATCGGCGGCAGTAGCATCCATTGCTTTATTGGTTTCTACCGCCAGTACTTTACCTCCCTCCCGTAAACTTTTATCCCACACAGAATGGATGGTTTTTATTTTGTTGGAAGGGATATTGGTAATTAATGCATTGGTGCTATCCTCTGAATCGCCAAGACAAATTACCATTTCATTCACCAGAGGCAAAATCGATTGAATGGATTCTACTACCGGGTAGCCATATTTTACCGCATTTTTTACAAAGCTAAATCCGCTGACTTTCATAAAATGGCGTTGAATAAAAGAAAACGAACCAACGTATATCGAAGCCACATGGCTGACATTATCTCCCTTTAACTTAGTGATTCCAAAACCCCCTTATTTATAACTCCGTTGCGTTGGTTTTACAATTTCAAATTCAAGCCCTTCTTTATTTAATTGCCAATTGCTATCACTAA
>JBBQOJ010000650.1:0-2211 GCA_038330815.1 Chitinophagales bacterium
CGGGTATTTCAGGGGTGGAGGAAAGCCAGAAAGTGGCGGTTTCCAATGCAGTGAGTTTAGTGGTATCATAAAAGATGGCTGAATATTCCCCTTTTGTTTTACCGTCATCACGGCCACCACCCACATACTTAAATTGAGGTAGCCGCTGCTGCAGGTCTACCATTTGATTGTGGAGTGCTTCCTGAACCCCCAGTAATTGAACATCATGAAAAAGTACCTGCGCCGCTACTTTATCTTTCCGGTAGGGCCAGGCGTTCAGGCTGTCGGAGGCGGTATTTAAACGGATGTTAAATGACATTACCTGTAGTTGCTGCGCTTGTAAGGTAAACACAACCGATTGTGCTAACAATAATAAGGAAATCAGTTTCATACCGCAAATTACTAGGGTTTCTGCAAAAATGGCAAAGCAATTACCGCTACTACGAACCTGGCAAAAGCGGGCAGTTGCTGGAATTAAGGTGTAACCTTTTAATCCACAACAACCATTTCTGCGCCAGGCACTTTTTTTGGAGCAGGGCGTAAACTGCTCATCGAAAGAAAATTGAGGTTAATAGCAGCGAGTAATTTATCTTCCAACAGGTTGGCAAAAGCTTCAAAATAGGCAACTGCATCTTCGCGGTTATTGCGTTTTAACCAACGGAAGCCGCCCTGCAGGTAGCGCAACACCTCTTTATCGCCGAGGTATTCTATATGATGTATATCACAAGGCGTTAAACCAATCGCTTCGAGTTTTTGAATTACCAGGGTAAGTGGTGCATTGGTTACCGGGCAAAACGCTTCGGCCATTTCTGTCCATTCTCCAATACCTGTATGTGCATGGCGTAAAATCTCCCCTTCGGAAAGATGGGTAACCACCTGTACAAGGTTACCACAATTACAGGCGCCATGATGCCCCCAGGCATAATGTGCGCCGTTGTGCAGCCGGTTTGCCGTTTCCCGCAGTGCGGCGATCAGTTCAATGGTAGGTTTTGCCATAATGCTAATTTAAAAGCAAAAACAGCTTGCCCCCATTTTTGTTTAATTGAAATAAAAAATGTTTGCCTTCATTTACTGTCGCTTACCTAAAATAACTGAATACCATCCGGTGATATCATTGCAGGCGGGGAATCATTATACCCAGCTATTTATACGACCACGTTAATCATTTTATTTTTTACATAAATTATTTTTTTGGGCTGTTTGCCCTCCAGCCATTTTTGAACAATTTCATTGGTCGTGATAATTTGTTCCACTTCCTCCTGTTGTAATGATAACGACAGTTGTACGTTGGTTCTTACTTTGCCATTGATAGACACCGGGTACTCCTTGCTGCTCTCCACCAGTAAGCTGGGGTCGAAAGCCGGGTAGGCTGCATCGAGGATGGTTTCGGTGTTTCCCAGTTGATGCCACAATTCTTCTGCTATATGCGGCGCATAAGGTGCCAGCAAAATCAATACCTTTTCCAGTATTTCTTTTTTATGGCACTTCAGATCGGCAAGTTCATTGATGCAAATCATGAAAGTGCTTACTGCTGTATTAAAACTAAATCGTTCTGTGTCTTCCGCAATTTTTCGGATGGCTTTATGCAATACCTTTAATTCAGCGGCAGTCGCATTATCAGCATTCCATACCTTACCTTTTACTTCATCATTGAACAAACGCCATAGTTTTCGTAAAAAGCGGTGCACGCCCTCAATTCCCTTGGTATCCCAGGGCTTACTTTGCTCTACCGGACCGAGGAACATTTCGTACATCCGAAAAGTATCGGCACCATATTTATCGCATAACTCATCCGGGTTGTCAACATTGAATTTTGATTTGGACATTTTTTCCGATTCTTCCCGCACATAGATAAATAGTCCTTCATTGCCATCGATCCAATTTATTTCGTAAGGAGGCATTTCGATGAGGCCGGTATTAATTTTTTCCTCAAAAACCGATTTAAATAAACGCCCGGTATTATCTACAAACTGGTGACCATACTTTAATCTTAGCAATTGGCCTTCCGGCGCTTCTTTAGCATAGGAAACTATACGCGTACCTGCTTCACCCTCCTCCATTGTACTATCTTTTTGCAACGAAAAATAGTAAGACTTGCCCGTGATCATCCCTTGGTTCAATAATTTTTTAAAGGGCTCTTCATAACCGATATGGCCAAGATCAAACAAAACCTTTGTCCATAACCTGCTATACAACAGGTGGCCAACCGCATGTTCTGTACCCCCAATATAA
>JBBQOJ010000651.1:0-2207 GCA_038330815.1 Chitinophagales bacterium
CCCGCCATCTGGTGCTGCCCCTGGTATAGTTCACCATTAATGAGGATACCACCCCCAACGCCGGTACCAAGCGTTAACAATACGGCATTTTGATACCCTTTTAACACACCAAAAGTAGCTTCTGCCACCAGGGCTGCGTGCGCATCATTCATAACAAACGTACTGGTACCAAAGGCTTCCTCCCAATCAAGATTAATCAGTCCTTCCAGGCGATTGGGGAGGTGAATGATACATTTGTTTTGCTCATCCGCCAACCCGGGGCAGGATAGGCCGATGACATCAATGGCCCCATCCGCATGGCGCCTTAGGTAAGCCACCATTTCCACTACTTTCTCCTTCCATTTTCCATCCTCCCCATCGCTGGTGGGGATGGAATGTTGCAGCAGTAGCTGGCCCTGTTCATTCAGCAAAACGCCTTTGATATTGGTACCGCCCAGGTCTATGCCGATCGTTACGCTCATGGTTGTATGTTATTATATTGACCTTCTGCAAGCTGCCAACCACCATCCACATACAGGGTTTGCCCCGTAGCGAAGGAGGAGGCATCCGACATAAAATAAACAGCCGCGCCATCCAGGTCTTCCGGCCTGCCATTCCTGCCACCATCCAGGGGTTGCTTTGTTTTTACGAAATCTAAAATGACAGTATCCTTGCTGGCTCTTTCAGACATGGGTGTTTCCACGAGGGCGGGTGCCAGCAGGTTCACCCTTATATTATCGGCTGCATAATAGGCTGCAATGGATTTAGTAAAACCGATGACAGCTGATTTAGCTGCTGCATAGGCATGCGTTACAAAGTATTTGGGGGAAGGGGAAATACCCAGCACAGAACTCATATTAAGAATGGTACCGCCAGCGCCGAGTTGCCGGAATGCTTTTACAGCCGCCTGGTTGGATAACATCAGGCTGGTGAGGTTTAGTTCCAATGTTTTGTTCCATCCCTCCAGTGTTAATTCGTGCAGGGGGCCATCACCAAACTTACGGCCGCTACCACCTGCTACGTGGTACAATCCATTAAAACTGCCAAAATCACGCAGGCACTGTTCAATGGCCGTCGTAGCCGTGGCAGGGTTAATGGCATCGCCGGTAACAATGGAAACGGCATCTCGCAACAGGGATTTTGCCTGTTCACCGCTTTCCTGGTTTCTACCTACCAATACCAGCCTGGCCCCCTGTTGTACGAATGCCCTGGCAGCAGAAAGACCTATTCCGGTTGTGCCACCGATGATAACTATACTCTTATGGTGTAACATTTGCAAGTCAGGATAATATCGTTATGGAGAAATAAAACAACTTCGATTGCCAAAGGACTACTAATTAATTTTAGACTGCCACATCAAATGAACTTATACCGATACTATTTTGACCAACTCCGCTATACTTAAACGTGCCCTGCTTCAAAATTGCCTTTTAAAGCTTCCCAATTTTTTTTTGGGTGCCGCCTTTTTAGTTGTACTGAAATGATAGTTATGAAACAGGTACCACCAACGCAACCGGGTATTCGAAATATGCTGCCACAAAGTGGCTGGTTACAATTCGATGCCAATCTTTCTCATTAACAGGGAGGCATTGATGGAACTGCAGATGCCTTCCTTTAATTCATAATCGAAATACAACTCATCGTTGTTCACCTGTGCATCAAAATGGTAATTCAATAACTGGTCGGGAAAGGTGTTTTTTAATTTAGCCAGTTCAATATCATGCGTAGCGATGATGCCCGCTGCCTTGTGTTGGATGAGTTGCCGCGTAAGCGCCACCGAACCGGTATGGCGGTCGAGCGAATTGGTGCCCCGCAGTATTTCATCCAGTAAAATAAACACCTGTTCCCGGTTGTTTACTTTTTCAATCACCGTTTTCAGCTTTTTTAATTCGGCATAAAAGGTAGAGGTGTTTTCTTCGAGGTTGTCAGCGATGCGCATACTGGTGATTAATTGTACCGGTGACAGGCTAAACCGTCGGGCACACACTACCGAGCCGGCCATGGTTAATACCACGTTGATACCAATGCTGCGGAGGTAAGTACTTTTTCCCGCCATATTGCTTCCGGTAATCAACATCAGCTCCCCGCTTTCCTTAATGGAGATGGGGTTGTTTACCCTTTTTGCCGGGTGAATGAGCGGATGGCCTACCGCGGTTCCATGGATGGAAAAATGGGGTTGATTCAGCGTAGGAAAGCACCAGGCAGGATGGTTAAAATGCAAGGTAGCA
>JBBQOJ010000652.1:0-2169 GCA_038330815.1 Chitinophagales bacterium
GAGTGCTTCTTCATAATCGTAATAAATCACCAACCCATTATTGATGGCGGCACCCGGCTCATATTTCTTCAGTGTTGCTACATGTTTCACCGGTGGATTGGCGGCGCTATTGCCCTCAACAGGAAGGGTACTCATGGCAGCTACATTCCCAACAGCATTAAAATCCTGCGTGCCCATTGGTGGTACAAATGCCGAGACTGCTTTCAGGGGGGCACCCCATAGGCCAGGTACCAGGTACAGGGCAAAAGAAAAAGTTAGAATGGCCATGAATAGCCTGGGCACAGAGACAAAGGCAATACCAAAATCGTTCACGGGCCTTTCACTATCATGCTTGAAACTAATTTTGCCCAGGAGGTAGAGGCCCATCAATACAAAAATTACCACCCACAAAACAATAAACACTTCACGGTCAAGTATACGCCAGCCCTTGTCAAGGTCGGCATTGCTTAAAAACTTCAGGGCCAATGCGAGTTCGAGGAAACCCAGCACTACTTTAAGCGCATTTTGCCAGCCACCACTTTTACCCAACGAACTTAAGAGGGAGGGAAAGAAGGCAAATACAGCGAAGGGCAGGGCAAGGCCAAAACCAAAACCAAACATACCGATTACCGGCGCAATTTTACCTGCTGCAGTAGACAGCCCTAATAGCGAAGCCACGAAGTTGCCGGTGCAACTGAATGACACAATCACAAGGGTAAGGGCCATAAAAAAGATACCTGAATAACTGCCAATGCCAGCCTTACTATCAATTTTGTTTGACCAGGAAGCCGGCAAATTTATTTCGAAAGCGCCCAGGAAGGAGGCTCCGAATATAAGAAAGAGCAGGAAGAGAAAAATATTGAAAATCCAGTTGGTGGAAAGATTATTGAGTGCATTTTTTGGCAGCACCGTGGCTACCAGTGCTCCTACCAAAGTGTAAATAAGGATAATGCAGATAGAATAAAACAGCGCGTTTTTCTTGCCCTGTAATTTGGTTTTACTGCGTTTGGTAAAGAAGCTGATGGTGATGGGTACCAGGGCGTACACGCAGGGGGTAAGAAAGCCAATGAGGCCGGCAAAGATACCGGCGAACAATAGTGCCCATAACGACTTGGCTTGTAAACTTCCCGAACTGTTTTCCACCATTTCGGCGGGTTGTTCGTTTTTAAACTGGAATTGCATCGACACCGCCTCTTCCCCCGATTCGATGCTTTCGCCCTTTTTGTAATAATAGTTTATGGTACCTTTTATGCGGATGCTGTCATTTGCTGCCAATTGGATTTTTTGCTGCCAGGTAATGGAATCCGGACTATAATGAATAGTGGCGTTATTGAGTAAAGGATCAGCCACCGAAGTGATGTTGCCTGTCTCTACCAGGCTATCTTTTAAATACCGGGTGCTGGCGCTATCAAAATTAATGGTGGTGTTTACCGGCAGATCGTCGGATACCTTCCTGGTGGAAAACAATTGTACCCCACCAGAAGGGGTTGCGGTTATTCTAAGTGTAAAGGCACCCTTGCCGTGATCGGTTTTCTCAAAACCAAACTGCACAGGTGGGGTATCCTGTGCAGCCAAAGACATTGAAATAAATAGGAAAAAAAATAAATGCAGTTGGTATTTCCTCATTATAAAGTAAAGATTTAATTCAAAGCGATATCAAATTTTTGGGTGGCAGGTGGCATACAGGTACGGTCGTTGCAAATCATTGACTCTACTTCGCCACTAATATTGGTTTTGATGTTTCCTTTAAGGGTTACAACCTGCACAAAATCGGCCCTTCCCTCAAAATATTTAACGTCCACTTTAAAATTCTCGTCATAATAGGTAATTACTTTCCCTTTTTCGTTGAGTTTTCCCTGCAGGTTAACCAGGGCGTTTTTATTAAACCGAAAAGTAGTAGGAATGGGGCCGCCTTCGGGAGTTAGCTGGGAATAGATATGCCAGCCTGGCGGAGGTGTGGCAACGATATGAATCTCGTACTTGTTGTTCCCGATTTTTTTGGCACTATACGTCCAGGTAATTTTTTTTGGCTGGGCAGTAATATTGCCGCCAACCATTATCATTGCCACTAAAAACACCAATAGCTTCATAATTATTTAAGTTTGTGCAAAGTTATCGTTCAGCGTGTTAAGGTTTTGTAACAGAGGTTACATTGCCCGCATTTAACATTAGTTTAGCTGAAAGAGATGG
>JBBQOJ010000653.1:0-2162 GCA_038330815.1 Chitinophagales bacterium
TATTGCTTTCAAAATTGCCGATATGATAGTTTTGCTGGGCTAAAAATATTTTCATAACCTATCTGCCAAAGGGGCTTAACTTTATGTTTACTAATTAATAAATTTCCTGGTAAAGTTAAATCATTCAATACCACAAAACCGTATGCGCTCTACCGTTACCGTACTTTTATTGGCCGCCTTTTTTTACTCCTGTAACAACAGGCAACAACACCCGGATGTATCTGGTATAAAAGTGCCCCTCACTACCCAACGGTTTGAACGGGACCTTTTTGATACGACTTCCAATAACCTGTTTAGTTATCTTAAAAAAATTCAACAGGACGCACCCTCCTTTACAGCAAGTTTCTTAACTACCATTTTAAATGTAGATCCTACCTGGCCGGCGGATACTGCTGCCCGCTATGTTAATGGCTTTATACGGGCCTATCGCCCGGTGTACGATACTGCCCAAATAGTTTTTAACAACTTCGCTCCGTATGAAAACGAAATAAAAAAGGCGCTACAGTATGTTAAGTACTATTTTCCCGGGTACCCCATTCCTTCAAAGATAATTACCTATATCGGCCCGGTGGATGGGTATGGAGATGCCTTGTCGGCAGATGGGTTGATCGTAGGATTGCAGCATCATTTGGGCAGCAGTTACTCCTTGTATCAAACGGCGATGGTGCGCCAAACCTACCCTGATTATGTTAGCCAGCGGTTTGAACCTGGTTATATTGTGGTGAATTGTGTAACGAATATCATCGACGACCTGTTCCCGGAAACAGCCAGCGACAAACCATTGGTAAATCAGATGATTGAAAAAGGAAAGCGGCTCTACCTGGCCAGCCAGCTATTGCCTGGTAAAGAAGAGTATCGCCTGGTAGGTTATACCAAGCAGCAATTGGAAGATGCTTATGCGCACGAAGAAGTTATCTGGGATTTATTCATCAGGAATAGTTACCTGCAGGTAACTGATAAAAACATCATCAAAAATTACCTGGGCGAAAGCCCCAAAACAGCCGAACTGGGCGAAGGTGCCCCGGGCAATATTGCCGCCTTTTCAGGATGGCAGATCGTTAAAAAATACATGCAGAAAAATACGGCAGTTTCTTTGAAACAATTAATGGCTACTGATCCCGAACAAATTTTCCAGGAAGCCAAATACAAACCCTAGTGGGACGGTCAGGCAGCCTGTGCCTGGCGGTGTGAAACGGTGAGTGGCTTTATGCCCAATATTTTCATTACCCTGAAATGCGACACAAGTGCCTCGCTCATAGTATCATATTTATTATAAGGCAGGTTGTACTCGATGCATTTCTCCATTACGATCTTACTGATGGCAGGATAATGCACATGGCTTACTTTAGGAAATAAATGATGTTCGATCTGGTAATTTAACCCGCCAACAAACCAGGAGATCACCTGGCTATTCATCGCAAAATTAGAAGTTGTTTTCAACTCATGTTCTGCCCAGGCGGATTCGATGTGTTTGGTTTCATCCAATGCCACTGTTTCAAATTCGGTATTTTCCACCACATGTGCCAATTGGAAAACGAGGGAAAGGGTTAATCCCATTATAGCATGCAAGGTTAAAAATCCAACCAGCCAGGGGCCAAAACCCCACACCATAATCGGCAGTACGATATAAAACAACGCGTAAAAAGCCTTTGTTACCCAAAAAATCACGTGATTTTTTAACGTCATCTTCCAGGCAGCGGTTGTATAAATTCTCCTGGTAAAATACTTGGTGAAATCCATAAAGAAAATCCAGAAGATAGAAGAAAGTGCGTATACCGGTAACAGGTAGAGATGTTGTACTTTATGAGCGGGCACCCATTTTTGAGATTCACATTGGCGAATGATGGGGCTTTTTGCGATGTCGTCATCAAGACCATCTACGTTGGTGTAAGTATGGTGAATGATATTGTGCTTTTGCTTCCAGAAAAAAGAACTTGCTCCCAGGAAGTTGGCAGAGAGGCCCAGCAGGTCGTTCAACCAGGCCTTGGTGCTATAACTGCCGTGGTTGGCATCATGCATCACACTAAAACCAATACTGGCGAAGATAAACCCTAGCAGGGCACAGCTGAGCAAGGCAGGCAAAACGGGCATTTTAAAAAACAACAGGCTACCATACAGGACAATAGCAGCACCCACCAGGGTGATTGTTTTAATATACAACC
>JBBQOJ010000654.1:0-2161 GCA_038330815.1 Chitinophagales bacterium
GGGCAATCGTATCCGCAGGAATGTTGGTACTGATATGGTACTTTACGCCAATATAGTGATTGAGTTTGTTTGGCGTTGCCAGCACAAAAGGGCGCTTTAATTGCAGGTCGATATTGCTTCGTTTGCCAAAACTGCCACAACAAACCCGGCTGGTAAAAATGCCCAACCTGGTGGTGATTGTGAAAAGGCCTGCTGAAAATTCAATGTGTTCAACCTTGCACCCATCATACAAAGCTACTCCCTGCTGAAGCGCAATTTCTTTTAAGGTGTTGTCCAGCAAGTACCTGCTAATGCCAAATCCACCTAACGGTAACGCATGTTCCAGTAAATTGCCATCGGGTGAACTCACCTGTAATTTCTTAATGATGGGTAATTGAAGTTGGGCAAGGGGTATACCCAGGCTAACCAGGAAATCCCAGCTTTCGAGGCTGATATATTCACCACATACTTTATGAAACGGATAATGTTCTTTTTCAAACAGGGCTACCTGGTACCCTTTATTTGAAAGCTGGATGGCCAGTGCGAGGCCCGCCAGTCCGCCACCAACAATGGTTACATCATATAAGGGTGGTATGGTCAAAATGTCGTCATGGTAGGTTTATAAACAATTAAATGCCTGAACGCCCATTTCCATTCGATGGTGCAATGCACAAAGCCCGCTTCTCCAATTATTTTTTTCCATTCTGCCTTTGTAAAACCCCTTGCCACCGAAAGCGGTGCGTCATTTTTCACCAGGTAGGAGCGGGAAAAAATACTTGTTATCCATTTGATAGCATAATAGGCCAACAAATGCCGGTGCAGGTCGTTGATGAAAAAACCAATGGTACAATGTTGCTTCATCCACTGTAACATGCCCGGTAAAGCTGCGTCGCTGAAGTGATGACAGAACAGCGAAGAAAAAATTATATCCGGCCTGGTTTCGCTGAACGATACTTCCCGGTAATCAGCTACTACCCAGGTTACCTCCATCGAAGGGTACTGCACTTTCGCATATTCAATACAGGTATCCTTTATATCAATCCCAATAAATTTTGCTGCAAGAGAAGATCGCTGGCACCAGGCATCAATTGCCTTTAAATTATCACCGCCGCCACAACCAATCTCACATATGGTAATTACCTCCCTGCGGATGCTGCCTGCCAGCAATTTCTTAAGCCCACTAATGGTGATGGCATGGCCGCCCAACAGGCGATTAATTACATTTAGCTCCTGCATATTTTGCCGGATGGCATCAAATGGGATGCTGTCGTCATCTAGTAATTCGGACTGGCCGGAACGATGTGTTAAATCATGCATAGCTGGCGGTGAATGTTTCCATGGTTAACCCAGGGCCAAACGCTGCACCAAAAATGCAGCTATCACCTGCCGGAGGCGCTTGCTGCAATTCCTGCATTATTTTTTCCAATACAAAAATTACTGTTGGCGAACTCATGTTACCATAATCGTTCAAAATCTCGTAAGAATATTTTAAATCCTCTTTTAAAATCCCCGTACTTTTTTCAATAGCTTCCAGTATTTTTTTGCCCCCGGGATGTATACACCAATGACTGATTTGAGATTTGCCGAGGCCGGTATGTCTTAACGCATTTTCCACCAGGGTATTAAAATCTTTCTTTACCAGTTCGGGTACGTATCCCGATAAGGTCATCAAAAAACCCCTGGAAGATAACTTCCAACTCATCGCGGCTTTTCCCTGGAACTCCACTTCAGAATAAAATTTTTTGATCACCAGTCCGTGGAGTACGGTGGACGAAGGTTGCACCAGCATCGCTGCACAACCATCTGCAAACAGCAACGTAGCAGTGATGTTATCAATAGAATTTTCTTTTTGAAAGTGAAGGGTACATAATTCAGTGCATACAATCACCACGTTAGCGCCGGCATCGTTATTACAAATGGCATCTGCAATTTTTAATGCATGAATGGCGGCATAGCACCCCATAAAATTTACGGAGGTTCTCGACACGGTGGGATGTAATTCCATCGCCTCCATTATTTCCAAATCCAATCCAGGTGCACTCATGCCGGTACAGCTAACGGTAATAAGGTGGGTAATGGCCGATTTATCTATTTTTCCCTTGATACATTGCGTAATCGTTTTAATGGAAAGTGCACCTGCATGCTCGCTATAACACTGCATTCGCTGTTCCAAACCGGGAAA
>JBBQOJ010000655.1:0-2154 GCA_038330815.1 Chitinophagales bacterium
GCAGCATCCCGGGTGTGGGTACAACCCTATGATTCGGCCACCAAATACACACCGGGATATGAAAATTTTTATACCAATGGAACCCATCCTGCTGCATCAGCCGGAGGAGAAGAGGGTTGGTGTTTCCCATTAACGGCGAAAGTGAACGATAGTTGGTTGTTGATAAGTGAAGCAGCGCTTGATGGAAATTATTTTGCTTCGCATTTGCAGTACAATCCCTTACACCATGCCTACGAAATAAGGCAGCCTGATCAAAAAGATGCGGAAGGATATGGTAACAACAATGCGGTGATGCAACTTCCGGGGTTTACCCCATGGCGTTGTATAATAGTTGCTAAAGATTTGCAAAACCTCGTTGCATCGCAAATGATTAATAGCTTAAATCCTCCGTCCGTTTTAAAAGAGGTTTCCTGGATAAAGCCTGGCATTGCATCCTGGAGCTGGTGGAGCCAGCCCGATAGCCCTAAAGATTATGATAGCCTGAAAGCCTTTGTTGATTTTTCTGCTGCTATGCAATGGCCTTATTCGTTGGTTGATGCCAATTGGAATATCATGAAAGGGGGCAACATTACACAATTGGCTGATTATGCCAAAACGAAAAATATTGGGTTATGGGTTTGGTATAATTCCGGCGGACCAAACAATTCAGTAACAGAGCAACCAAGAGATGCCCTGTTCACCGCTAAAAAAAGAAAAGAAACATTTGCCTTCCTAAAAAAAACGGGGATAAAAGGGGTGAAGATTGATTTTTTTCAAAGCGATAAACAGGTGATTATACAGGAATACATTGCCATTTTAAAAGAGGCCGCTGCCAATAAAATCATGGTCAATTTTCATGGTTGTACGTTGCCAAGGGGCTGGGGCAGAACCTATCCCAACCTGTTGAGTACGGAGGCAGTAAGCGGTGCAGAATGTTACTTGTTTAGAGAGGCATATCCTGAAAGGGCACCTTCGCAAAATACCATCTTACCCTTTACCAGGAATGTAGTAGGCCCAATGGATTTTACACCAGTTACGTTATCGAATTCAAAATTCAAACACCTTACCAGTACGGTACATGAGTTGGCATTACCCATCATTTTTGAAAGTGGCATCTTGCACCTGGCCGATTCAAAAGAAAGCTACCAATCGCAACCCAACTATGTGCGGGATTATTTAAAAAAGCTACCCGTAACCTGGGATGAAATAAAATACATCAGCGGTGTGCCGGGTAAAGAAGTGGTGCTGGCCAGAAGGAAAAATAACAGCTGGTATATTGCAGGAATTAATGGAGAAGCAACTGAAAAAACTTTGGAACTAAAGAAATTTTTAAGGGATCGAAAGTATAGGATTATTACTTTTTTAGAAGATGCAGATAATGCTGCTGTATATAACTCCACTATATCCATTATTCCCGAAAATGTAACAGTAAAAGGTTATGGTGGTTTTGTAATGTTGGTAGCATTACAATAGGGGTAGTAGCGTTTATTCATTTTAAAAATAGTATCACTGTAGTATTTGAATGATAGGTATATAAATCACTAAATTATTTAATGATGATGAATTTATCAAGCGCTTTAAAAAAGATAGGTTTTATGGTTGGTTGTGTATGCCTACAGCATGCGCATGCCCAGGCGCCATCCGGTATTCAATTGATTGTTCGGTCAGATGATATGGGGTTTTGTCATGCAGTAAATAAGGCATGTATTGATGTGTACCAGCAGGGTATCAGCCGTTCGGTAGAAGTACTGGCGCCAACGCCCTGGTTGATGGAAGCCGTAACATTATTAAAGGAAAATCCTGGCTTCGATGTTGGGGTGCATTTATGCCTCACCAGTGAATGGACGAACCTACGCTGGCGTCCATTAACCAATGCCCCCAGCCTGGTAGATGCGGATGGCTATTTCCCCCATTTTATATGGAAGAATAGTGCAGATACAGCGAGTGCATACCTGTTGCAAAAAAATATAAACATCGAAGAAGTGGAAGCTGAATTTCGGGCACAGATTGAATTGGTAAAAAAACACCTTCCACAGGTTAGTCACCTGAGTGCACACATGGGTAGCAATGATGCCAGTGCTGCCATAAAATCGGTCGTCAATAAACTTTCTGTTGAATACAACTTGCCGATTGGTTTGCCGGCGGGAGTAAAATACATCAACAATTTTGGAGGCT
>JBBQOJ010000656.1:0-2150 GCA_038330815.1 Chitinophagales bacterium
ATTGAGGTCAGCACAAAGGTGCGTGATTTTTAAACCTGTTATATATTCTGCTAAATGAGCGGCATGTGTTCCAATATCTCCCATACAGCCACTCTTACCACTTCGCTTTGGATCAGTGCGCCAGGCTGCCTGCTGGTTGCCTTCCCTTTCCGATAATTTGCTCAGCCAACCCTGGGGATACTCTACCCATATCTTCCTGATCTTTCCCAAAGCGCCCTCACTCACCATGGCCCTGGCCTGTTTCACCATTGGGTAACCCGAATAGGTATGGGTGAGACAAAGGGTGAGGCCGGTAGCTGCTACCAGCGTTTTCAATTCCTTGGCTTCCTCCAATGTAAAGGTGATGGGCTTTTCAATTACCACATGAAAGCCTTTTTCAAGTGCCAGTTTAGCCGGGGCAAAATGAGCAAAATTGGGGGTAACAATGGTTACAAAATCCATTCGCTGGCCTTCTGGCAAAGCAGCTTCTTTCTCCAACATTTCTTCATAGGTAAGGTAAATTCGTTCGGCGGGTAAAAACAGGGATTCCCCGGAGTCTTTAGCAATTTCTGGATTGATGCTTAGCGCACCGCATACCAGTTCTACCAGTCCATCCATGTTGGCTGCGTACCGGTGAATGGCTCCAATAAAGGCATCCTTTCCACCACCAATCATTCCCATTCGTAATTTTCTTTTCATATGTTTCTATTTTATAATGTTTAGGTGAGCGGTAGCATCCGGCACCAGTGATAAATTATACTTTTAAAATAATTGATACGTTCATTTTATTGTAACATTCAGCGCCACCGCATCAAAAATATAGTGATGTACAACGGCAATAAACCATGCGTTTACAGATTTTTTTAAATGTGCCATCATGGGTTGATGAGTATGTTGATAAGTTACCCTATGATGGCCGTAAATTTTTTTACAATTTTACGGATAATATTCATGTTGCCTTAATAAATTAATCCGCCGGCTTTCAGGTGAATGAATGCAACCTGTTTTGCTACCTATTGTTTTTATTTGCGTAAATCACTGCCCGCCTGTTTTCCGGTAAAAAATCACCTGCCTGTTTTTACCAAACTGTTAAAAAATATAACGAATATCGGCAACGATTACGTTGTTTAAAAAAACATTTGCTAATTTAAATTCATTTTTATCTAAAATTCAATAATATTACACTTCATTATTTTTCTTCAACGTTTTTTGATTTTAAAAACCAACGATGATGCCTGCCAATATTCAGAAAAAACAATTGTTTGTAGCCAGTTGTCTTGCTTTGTTAGTTACTTCCCTTTCCTTTGGTATCAGGGCCGGTATACTCGGCCGGCTTGGTGAAAAATTTAGTTTAGATGCACAACAGTTGGGAACCATCGCCGCCACTGCGTTTTGGGGATTTCCGCTGGCCATTGTAATAGGTGGATTGATCGTTGATGCCATCGGTATGAAAAAATTATTAATCGGTGCGTTTGTTTTTCACCTGGCGGGCATCGTGCTAACCGTATTTGCTACCGGTTATTGGAGCCTGTTTATCTCCACTTTATTTGTGGGTATTGCCAACGGTACAGTAGAAGCAGCCTGCAACCCGTTGGTGGCCACCATACATAGCGACAATAAAACCACCAAGCTCAATCATTTTCACCTTTGGTTTCCGGGGGGAATAGTAATTGGTACACTGATTGTTTTTTTTCTCGACAAAGTTGGTATTGGCTGGCAGGTACAGGTAGGCTTAATGGTGATACCCACCTTAATTTATGGTTTTCTTTTCAGCAAGTTGGAGTTCCCGGTTACCGAGCGGGTTGCCAGTGGTGTCTCCAATGCGGAAATGTATAAATCCTTGCTGAATCCCTTGTTTTTATTAATGATTATTTTAATGTTTGGTACCGCCATTACCGAATTATTTACCGGTCAGTGGATTGATGTGTTGCTAAAAAATGTTACAGACAATGCCATTCTTTTACTCACCCTCGAAACCGGTGTAATGGTGATAGGGCGGGCATTTGCAGGGCCAGTGGTGCACAAGTTCTCACCGCAGGGGGTACTGTTGATCTCTGCAATTTTGGCAACATTGGGCTTATACCTATTAGGACATACTTCCGGTAATATGTTATTTGTGGGCGCCATAGTGTTCGGCATGGGCGTTTGTTATTTCTGGCCAACGATGCTGG
>JBBQOJ010000657.1:0-2127 GCA_038330815.1 Chitinophagales bacterium
AATATTGTAAAAGGCACCCGGTTAAATGTAGATTTAAAGCAACTGGGTTACGATATCACTGCTTTTGTAGGTATCTATCTTGAAAAAAGTTCCCTGTACGATTCCGTAGCAAAGGATTTAATGGCCATCCCCGAAATTGTACGCTTGAATTACATCACTGGCAATTATAGTATGTTTATAGAAATAGTTTGTAAGGATATCTCCCAGTTACGGTATGTGCTGCACGATGAGTTGCAAAAAATAAAAGGGATCGAACGCACTGAAACTTTTATATCGCTGGAAGAAGGGTTTGCCAGGAATGTGCAGGTGGCACCAGTGGAATCGTAATGCATCTTTGTTTATTAAATTGTTACGATACGCTCCTTACATCCACCGCATCCCTCAGGCCATTGCCTAGTAAATTAAAGGCCAACACCAGTAACATAATGGCAAAACCCGGAATCATAGCCAGCATCGGGTTGTGCGTGATAATGAAATTAAAATTTTCCTTGATCATCAATCCCCAGCTTGGCTGAGGTGGTTGTACACCAATACCTAAAAAACTTAACCCCGCTTCAATAATGATGGCGGTGGCAAAATTACTCGCTGCAATCACCATCACGGGTCCTAGTATATTGGGGAGTATGTGTTTCACAATAATCCTGCGGTCACTCAATCCAAGGGCCCTCGCAGCCTGTACATATTCCAGTTCCTTTAGCGCCATCACCTGCCCCCTTATTAACCGCGCCACGCTCACCCACATGGTTAACCCGACCGCTATAAATATTTGCCAGAAACCTTTGCCCAGTGCCATGGTAATGGCAAACACCAATAATAACGTAGGAATACTCCAGGTTACATTTACCAGCCACATTATCAGCTCATCCATGGTCCCCCGGTAGTAACCCGCCAATGCCCCCATCACAATTCCCAGCGTTAAGGAAATGATGACTGCAATTAAACCAACGGCCAGGCTCACCCTGGTGCCAATTACCAACCTGCTCAATATGTCACGGCCAAATTTATCGGTGCCAAACACAAAAGTTTTTGTTTCAATATAGTGCACTCTTAAACTGCCCGCCTTGTTACCAGTGATGGCGTTGATGGAAAAATATTGTACCACGGAGGTATCCTCATCCACGTATTTATTCACCTGCAGCGTATCACCATTGATACGATACCCGGTAATGGGTAAATATTGGTGGTTGTCGGGCTTACCATTTATCAACCGGGTTAACAAGGGAACTTGCCGGGTGGTTTTATGCGGTATTTTTAAAAAAAGTTGACGATAGCCCGGCTTCTTAGCTTGTATTTCTACGGTTTGCCTGTCTGCATATGGGGTGGCATCGGGCACAATCAAATAGCCAAGCAAGGTAATTATCACCGCCAGGGTAATAATAAAAAGGCCAAATACAGCACCCTTGTTTTTTTTTAGGCGCTTCCAGGTTTGTTGCTTAAACGAAAAATTGGTTTCCTTCATATCAATAAGTAATGGCCAGGGGGCCTTCATCAAATGTAAACAGCTTACTTGTTAATAGTCATTATATACCGGTGTCAATCCAGGCAACTCGCTTGTTTGCTTTCTTATAATGGCACACCATGCCGCGTCAGCCGACATTCACCTGCCCGGTGAAGGTATCATTTCTTTCAGTTTGTTTTCTGCAAATTGCAGGCTTACAGGATAGCACATCTGCAGTAGCGCGTTCTAAAAATATAGATGAATTGATAGGCCGTGGTTTTTTATGGCGGCGGGCCTGTCTGCTTGATGCCTGTCAGTCAGGCAGTCAGGCACTGTTGTGTCTTGTACTTTTATATCATTGGGCAACGGGCAAAAACCGTTTAGCTACTGAACTGTTCTTTCCTTCCATTGATAACTGCCAAACTTGCCCAGCCATCCGGCAAAAATAGTATAAAGAATATGAAAGGGCTGCGCCACCGGGAACCACCAAAGCAGCCGTTGTTCTCTAAAAAAGCCAGCCACAGGGTACAGGTACAATATCTCTACCAATGTTTTTCCGACGATCAGCACCAAAAATATCGGTAGCAACGGAAAAAAAAATGCCCCGATGGCCAGTAGTAAAAGCCATACATTTAAAAAATATACCAGTAATAAAACAGCAAAGATTCGTTTATCATCATATTTATCTG
>JBBQOJ010000658.1:0-2126 GCA_038330815.1 Chitinophagales bacterium
GTTAGTGCCTATGCAGCAGCCAAAGGTGGTTTAAAAATGTTAACCAAAAACCTGGCAACGGAATGGGCAAAATACAATATCCAGGTAAATGGCATTGGCCCGGGTTATTTCGCCACTTCACAAACCGCACCGATCCGGGTAGAAGGACACCCTTTCAATGATTTTATCCTACGTCGTACGCCGGCAGAACGTTGGGGCAATGCCGATGATTTGCAGGGTGCGGTGATCTTTCTATCTTCCAAAGCATCGGATTTTGTTAATGGGCATATACTGTATGTTGATGGTGGTATTCTAGCCTCGTTAGGTAAGGCGGCCAATGAATAAACTCTATCGCATCACCATGCGCTGCGTCGGCTCTCCTGTTGATAATTTTAAGGGTAGCTGCTCATAAAAAAAATATCACTATAAAAAGTACTACAATGGAAATAAGATTTCAAAATAGTCCGAAGGAAACGGCTTCCATGCACACGGACGAATTAAGAAGCAATTTTGCCCTTGAAACATTAATGCAGGAGGATAAAATAAACCTCGTATACAGTCATTACGATCGCGTAATCATCGGCGGTGTAAAACCGGTAACCTCCATCCTTACACTGGAAAATGAAGAAGAACTGAAGTCGGCCTATTTCCTGGAGAGGCGGGAAATGGGGATCATTAATATTGGCGGTGCCGGTACCATCGAAGTGGATGGAAAATCCTATCAACTGGATAAACTGGATTGTCTTTACCTTGGCAAGGAGACCAAAGACGTGCGTTTTGCTTCCACGGAGGCTGGCACGCCGGCATTGTTTTACCTGCTTTCTGCACCGGCGCACCAGGTGTATCCAACGGTAAAGATGAGTCGTAATGAAGCTTCGCCCGTAAACCTGGGCGCTGTAGAAACCTCTAACCAGCGCACCATTTATAAATACATTCACCTGGATGGTATAAAAAGCTGCCAGTTAGTGATGGGCTTAACCGTGTTGCAACCAGGCAGTGTGTGGAATTCTGTTCCACCGCATACGCATACCCGCAGAATGGAAGTATATTATTACTTTGATGTACCGGAAAACCAGGTGGTTTTTCATTTTATGGGCGAACCACAGCAAACAAGGCACCTGGTATTGACCAATCACCAGGCAGTTATATCCGCCCCCTGGAGCGTACATTTTGGGTCCGGCACCTCCAACTACGGTTTTATCTGGGGAATGGCAGGCGAAAACCAGGCTTTCCCTGATATGGATCCCGCACCGGTGCACACTTTACTATAAAAATGCCTTATCAAACCCTATTGATGGGTACGATATAATTTCAAAACGCACAGCAATCTTCCCTGCGCGTTTTTTTTGCTGGTATAGCCTCCGGTTGTACGGATGGCCCAATGGAATGCCATTGAGATGCATTGCGCACCTTCTAGGTGGTAGTGCATTTTGCATAGAACTAGGGGAGGGAATTCAACGCGGGTGCAGGCCGGTGGAAATGCCTTTTTGAAATAGGATAATGAATTTCATGTCAGCTTCTGGGGGAAAATCCCCCGTCTTTAGTCGAAGACTTTAGTTTAATTGGTGCTTCCAGTTAGGGCATCGGGCAAAGGAAAAATTTGACATCATAGACTGACAGTCTGATATTGAAATAATTTTAATTTCAATGCAAGTCTCTGTAATTGGTCAATATAAATATTTTAATTAACCATTCCCCGTTGCTGCCTCCCCTGGATGGTGTCCACACCAGCCAGCGACAATTTTAAATGCACCCGGCTCTATTTATTAAAATAGTGTATCATCACCTTGTCCTAAATCCTCTTGGCGATACGCCAATCACTTTTGTAAATGTTCTTGAAAAATGGAAGGGATCTTCGTAACCAAGCGTTAAGCCTATTTGTTTAATGGGCAGGTTGGTGTTTTGTAAAAGCTGGCAAGCATACTGCATCTTTAAAAAAATAAAATAATTGATGGGTGAATTATGTGTTTTTTGTTGAAACAAAGTTGAGTAATGGGAAACCGATAGCAACGCCTGTATGGCCAACGAATGTAGGGTTAGCATTTTATCAATATTTGTCTTCATAAAAGCAATCGACTGCTCAATGGGATGGTTACCAGCCAGTTGTTTTGCCTGTGTTAAAAGTGGCTGTTTAAAGCTGGTAAGGT
>JBBQOJ010000659.1:0-2097 GCA_038330815.1 Chitinophagales bacterium
ATTACACTGGCGGGGTTCCTGGTTACCTACCTTGCACTGGGCAGCAGTAAGGTGCAGCTTCCTCATTATATATTTGTGGCGCTTCCTTTTGCTGCTATCATCACTGGCAATTTTTTACACAAACTATTGTTTACGGGTAAATGGCAAAGTCAACAAAAATATTTCTTCGCTGTGCATGGCGTGTTGTTCACACTACTTTGGATTGCCCTGATCGTATTATTGGCCATTCCTTTTACAACCATTCCCTGGTATGTGGTAGTGATAGCCGCTGTATGCTTCGCAGGCTACCTATTATTATTGATGGCCAGGAACCTTCGCTTTCCAAAACTACTGGCCATTTGCTGCTATACTTCTATCGGTCTGAATATCTTTTTAAATACTGCCTTCTACCCTGCGCTTTTACAATACCAGGCAGGCAATATTGCTACCGCTTATATTAATAAGCACCAACTTCCCAAAGAACAGGTAACTATTTATAGTGATGTGGTAAATGCCCGCCGTTCCATTCATTTTTATAGCGATTATTTTTTTAAGAAAACAACCAACCCTGCTACCCTTGCACCCGGTAGTTATGTAATTACCGACAAAACCGGCTATAGTGAATTGATGGCAACCACTTCCAACAGTGCCCAATTGCTGTTCACCGGAAAGGGCTTCGCGGTAACAAAGTTATCGCTGAAATTTCTTAATCCTGCAACAAGGGATGGGGAATTGGAGGCATTTTATATTCTGCGGATGCCCTAGCCAGTGCCGTTAGTCCCCAATGGTTGGGCTACCACAACTACCGGATTTGCAGACCAAGTTCGTAGTTGTAAGCATGCGGGATAATTATACTTTACCGGGGATCATTCTACCACCTTCATGCGCTCCGCGGTTACCGGATTCATGGTATTCGGCATCCTGGTTTACATTCCAAAGATCATATACTTCTTCACCGGCAAGGATGTTTTTTGCAGCCAGCATCGCTGTCATCATACTGTGGTCCTGGTTATTGTATTTGTGCATGCCGTTGCGCCCCATCAGGTAAAGGCCAGGGTAACTATCTAATCCCTTTTTGATGGTTTCAATATGATCTGCATAAAAATGATCGTACACAGGATAGGCCTTTTTTTGACGCACCACATACCCATCCGTAATATCCGAAGCGCTGGCAAGTCCAATTTGTTCAATTTCCTGCTTACCCAGTTCAATCAACGTTTCATCACTGCTGGTCCACATACCATCTCCCTCAAAGCAAAAATATTCCAGCCCATAACATGCCATGGAGGGATCAGGCACCATAAAAGGGCTCCAGGATTTAAAATTTTGCACCCGCCCAACTTTTACAGAAGGGTCATGAATGTAAATCCAGTTATCGTCAAATTTATTTTGGTCCTTTAATATTAACACCACGGTAATAAAATCACGGTACTTTAACTGCCGGGCAGCATCCAGCGCGGCGGAAGGCACGGCCGGTGTTATAAATGGCACCAGTTGCGCCATGGCAGTAGAAGAAAGCACATAATCGAATTTCCCATAGTCTATTTCACTTTTGGTATGCACCAACCATTCCTTTCCTTCGACCTGTATACCGGTTACTGGCTCATTCATATGAATATTCACCCCCATTCCCCTGCATTTTTCTGCACACACTTCCCACATCATTCCAGGGCCATATTTAGGATATCGGAAGGTATCGATCAGTGTTTTTATAACATTGTCTTTATTACCACCTTTTTTCGGTTTAACTAAAGCATTCATGATGGCACTGCTGAGCGAAAGCCCCTTAATACGCTGTGCCGCCCAATCCGCAGATATCTGGTTGCAGGGAATACCCCATACTTTTTCTGTATAGGTTTTAAAAAAAATATTGAACAATCGCTCACCAAACTGGTTGATTACCCAATCTTCGAAATTGATGGGATTTTTAACCGGGAAGGCCTTCGCCTTCAGGTAACTGAGTACACACAGGCCCGATTCAATGATGCCCAGTTTAGTCAAAGCCTCAGTAGCCACCAGCGGATACGAAAAGAATTGTTTGTTATAATAGATTCTTGAACTACGCGGCCGGTCAAGCAAATCGTTTGCCAATATCTCCGTCCAAAAATCCTCCACCTC
>JBBQOJ010000660.1:0-2096 GCA_038330815.1 Chitinophagales bacterium
CGCAATGAAATTGTACGTTGGATTGCATAGTGATATTACTAAAATCCTTAAAATTCGGCAATTTTTTCACTAAAAACGGGTAAAAGTCCCCGCCTTTTCGATACACATTAAAAACATTCAATTATGTTGAAGTGGCAAAAGGTACTGGAACAATCCAAATCAACCGGCAAAGTATTGGTTTTTAATGATAGGAATGGTAAAATGAAAAGTGCTGCCGATACCGGGTGTAGATTCAACCCAGATTTTCCCCTGGTGCAATCCTACTATTTTTTTACAATGGGAAAGCCCAATTCCGGAGCCGTTGTATTCTGACCGGGTATGCAATCGCTGAAAGATGATAAAGATTTTTTTACTATGAGCCTTTTCAATGCCGATTCCGTTATCGGCAAAACTGAAATGGAAGTTATTGTCTAACTGGCCTGCAGTAATGGTAATTACCGGGGCAATATCCTTTTTGGCAAATTTGATTGCATTGATCAGCAGGTTTTGAAACAGCTGTTTCATTTCCGTTGGATATCCATAAACCCGGGGTAAGTTGCCAGCGTTTATCGTAGCCCCTGCATCCTGGATGGCAACAAAAAGATCCGCCAAAACATCCTGCAGTACTTTATTACCATCGACTATAGCCATTTCGGGCTTATTACCAATACGCGAATAATCAAGCAGGTCGTTGATTAATACTTTCATCCTATTGGAAGACTCCAAAATGAAACCGAGGTATTTGTCCGCCTTGCTGTCTAACTTCCCTTCGTACTGCTGCTTTAGCAATTTCACAAAGCTCGAAATTGTTCGCAGGGGTTCCTGTAAGTCGTGCGAAGCTACATACGCAAATTGTTCCAATTCTGCGTTCTTCCTTTCCAGCTCTTTGTTTTTCAGGTCGAGATCTGCTTCAGATTGCTGTATGCGCTGTTCGTCTAACTTACGTTTGGTGATATCAGTTACCATCCACAAGGCACCAATGAAGTTTTTATCCTGGTCAACTACCGTGGAGGAGGATAGGGTGGCCCAGATATATTTACCGGTTTTGGTTACAAATGGCATATCCGTATTTTCATCAAACCCATTTTTCCTGCGTTCCACCGCCTGTAACATCAGCCACTGGTCCTGCGCTTTCATAAAATTTATGGGCGAACGATCAAGTAACTCTTCTTCGGGGTATTCGAGCAAGGCGCACATTTTTTTATTGGCAAATATACAGTTGAGATTTTCATCTGTTAACCAAATGCCTTCCTGTGCTGTTTCAACGATGAGGCGATGAAACTGTTCGCTATCAGCAATTTGTTGTTCTGCTTTCTTTCGAAGGGTAATATCCCTTATCATCATACTGGTAAGTTGGCTACCCCTGGCATCTTTAAATACCACGGTAGTGGCCTCTCCGTAAAAGCAGGTGCCATCGGGCCGCTTACACAGTATCGTGGCTTTCTCTTTATTTTGTAAACTAGCCAGGTTAGCGGGCACAGCGCTACCATTTTGGTCAAACAACTGGTGCTTTGATAATTCCCCCATTTTTTCTTCCCCTGCCCTAAACATTTCACAGGCCGCAGGATTAGCGGTGAGCATTTGTCCGTTTGCCCCAAACAATAAAATCCCATCCATGCTGTTTTCAAAAAAGGCACGGTACTTCACCTCGCTGTCGGTGAGTAACTGTTCAGCAACCTTTTGTTCGGTAATATCATTTACTTTACCATCCACCCGGCAAAGCCGCCCATCAATAATTATAGGTATGGCCTTCACCTCAATCCATCGAATGGTAGTATCATGATGAAAAATCCGGTAGGTTGATTTTACCTGTTTACCCGATTGTAATAAATCGTTTTCAAGGGCAATTATTGAAAGATCATCGGGATGAATTACCTGGTACCAAAGTATGGTGTTGGCATAAAACTCTTCCACCTTGTACCCATATATTCTTTCACATCCCACCGACATGTGGTTGTATTTGTTGGCAACCAGGTCCCTGGTAAAAAAGCCTTCGTTTACCTCGTTCAAAATTCTTCCAAGTTCAGTATTGGCAAACTGGTGACCCCTTGCTTCGTCCAGTAACTTTTCCTTTAGGGCATCCAGTTCCCCTGAACAGTCTTTCACGGCGTGCTGAA
>JBBQOJ010000661.1:0-2086 GCA_038330815.1 Chitinophagales bacterium
CCCAATTCCATTTGGCAAAACGGCCCCGTTGCACTACCAGCGTATTTTCATCCGGGTATTGCAGGTAATAGTGAAAGGCAAATTTCTCCCGGGGGGTGTGCCATCCAATTACCTGGCCAAAGCGAAGGTCGTTTAATACAAGGGTATCGCTGTACCGCTCAACAGTGTAAAACTGCTGAGAAAAACGCAACAACCGGTGCAGGGCCTCGTCGTTTTTTACCGGTGTTAACAAACTGTCGTTGCGCGGAAAATATTCAAAAGGGATGGTGGGTTGCGAATCAAAAACCGACCTGTATCCAACGTAGTAGCCCTGATCGTCACCGGCCACAACATACCACAACCAATTTTGCAGGGGGGCAGGTGTACTGAAATAGCGCACCGGCTGTATGTTTTGGCGCACCAACACCTTTTTTACTTCTGTGTCAATGATGATTTTATTGACGACACAATAACACAGGTATAAACAACTTATGCCTAATCCAAATTTCCACCAGAAGGCCCTAGTGGGGGAACGCTTTCTCTTCAACAATAATACCACCAGGGCGATGAGGGGGGCGATAGAAAAAAACGGGTCAGCTACATAAATGACATTGAACGAAACGCGGTAGTGACTGAAAGGCTCAAACCATCCTACTCCATAATTATTGAAAGCATCGATAAAAATATGGCCCGCTACCACGGCGCCAAAAAAATAAGTCCATTTTTTAAAGCTGATATTATGAGGCCGGTGCCACCGCTCCGCAAAAAAGGCCATCAACGGCACTACCAGTGCGGCAAAAAGCAGGGAGTGGGTAAATCCACGGTGGGCCAACAGGTTTTCCGGGGTACTCAGCCAGGTGGCCGCTACAAAGTCGATGTCCGGAATGCTTTGCGCCAGTGCGCCCCATAACATAGCTTTTCTACCAACGGTTTTTCCTGCAAAAGCCTCCCCCATACAGGCGCCAAGGGCAATGTGTGTGAGTGAATCCATATGATGACAATAAACTGGTCGGGCAATTTTCTATCAATGTAGTAAAGGATACCGAAGGCGCCAATTTTAAAAATAACGAACCATTGATGAGTATTGTGTAAAAAAGCCGCTCATTTTACTAAACAGGAAAAATGTAAAAAGGGCTGAAGAATAAATAATGCACCATAATCCACAGGTAATGATGTAATACCTACAAAAATGTGCTAAACCATATAAAAAAAATTGCTACCTCTTTTTTATTTTACCTAATGCCCGTTCCGTACCCCGGGAACTTTCCCTACAGGGCCTAGTGCAAGCAGTTGGCGCCATCCGGCATTTCCTCCTGGTTGGCGGCCAAACTTCCGGCACTTACCGGGGTACCCTATAAAAACAAGTATATGAAAACGCTTCACTTACTGGCGGTTGCCAGCCTGTTGGCTAATACCTTCAACAGCCACGCACAAGTTTGGGATGGCGAGGATGCCAGCGGAAACTTTAATCTTACCAACAATTGGGTTGGAAACACCTTGCCTTCCTGGTCATCTACGGCAGACCTTACCTTCCTTCTTCGCAATAACCCGGCGCAATTATCGCTTTACCATAACCTGGGATGGCAGCCGGTACGGTCCATCATTTATGCCACTACTTTTCCTGCTGCGCTTTCCCTGCAAAGTGATGCGTTGAGCGGGTTCGATTTTTATGAACGGTTGCAGAACAACAGCAATGCGGATCAGTTGTTAGAATTACCCCTTTCGTTTAAAGGCACCACCATGGAATTAAACCCGGTAGCTGGTAACCTTATCCTGAATACGATTATTATCAACGATAATAACCGCAACATCACCGTAGCTGGAAATGCAGCCAAAACATTGAACCTGCAACAATACCCGCGGGGCAACGCTGCGGTAGGCCTCACGCTACTACAAAATAATTATTCGATCGTAGCCATTGGCTATAACAACGCGGCGTCATTTGGGGGTGGCGTGTCCATTCAAACCGGGGAGTTATGGATCAGGGGAGGGGCTGCTGTTAATGGTGGTAGCATTCGGGTAGGCAATGGGGGAGCGGGCATTTGTAAATTATATGCCAGCGATCCCTCGGTAAGTACCACCGTTAATAACCCCATCGTAGTGCCGG
>JBBQOJ010000662.1:0-2050 GCA_038330815.1 Chitinophagales bacterium
TATGGTAAAGTATTATAGTGAAAAGGCGGTGCACTTACCCCGCAGGTATTTTTATGACAGTGTGATTGTAAAAGAAAAGAATGGTAAGGAGATGACGGATACCCTGTGGCATTCGGTAAAGAATATCAAGTTCACCAACCAGTTAGGGAAAACGGTGAATTTTGATTCTGTGAAAGGAAAAATACTGGTAGTCAATTTCTTTTTTACGCGTTGCCCGGCTATTTGTCCGGGAATGGCTAAAAGTATGAAGCGCTTGCAGGACTCCTATGTAAATAGCAAGGACAGTATTGTACAGTTTATTTCAATCAGCATCGACCCGGAAAACGATTCTGTGCCTAACCTTCGGAAATTTGCCAACAGGTATACCAACAACCACGATAGCTGGTGGTTTGTTACCGGCGACAAAAAAGAGATTTACGATTTTGCCCTGAACGAAATGAAGGCCAGCATTGCAGATACCAATGTTGATACCGCTTTCATTCACACAGAAAATTTCTTCCTGCTCGACCGCGACCGGGTAGTACGGGGCTGGTACAATGGATTTGATACCGTGAAGCAACGTAAACTGGTAAGTGATATCCCGTTGCTGATGTTGGAGAAAAAAAGAAAAAGAAGTTTTACAGAATTTTTGAATGAATTGTTTGGGCGAAGTTAGGCTGCCCCAATCAATACAATGAGCAGCCACCTGTTTAATCGTAAAGCAGTTAGTTGTTATAAATGCGGTATCCGGGTAAAGTAAACAGGTAGGTATATTGAATCAATCCGCTTTCCATTTTTATCATAAATATTAGATGTATGTTACCTTCTTCCATGTTTAAAAACGACCCTAAAGCCAAACTACTGATATGGCTGGTTTCCATCGTGGTTTTTATTGCAGTAGCCGTGTTATCAAAGGTGAAGTTGGACGTGGAGATCGGTTTTAATCCTCATCTTTTCGCTACAATTAATGCATTGATTAATTCTGTTGTTGCCTTGTTGTTATTGGCTGGGCTGGCAGCGGTGAAGCAACGGAAGTTTACATTGCACAAGTCCATTATGATCACCGCCATTGTGTTATCCGTATTATTCCTCGTATCCTATATCGGGCACCATTTGCTGGCGGGGGATACCAAATACGGCGACCTGGATCATAACAATATCATAAGTGATGTTGAAAAAGCCACTGCCGGAAGCATGCGTACCATTTATTACATTATTTTAATAACGCACATTCCTTTAGCAGGCATTATCCTTCCTTTCATATTATTTACAGCATACCGGTCGCTGATTGGAGAATATGACAAACATAAAAAACTGGCCCGAATTACCTGGCCTATATGGTTTTATGTTGCGGTAAGCGGTGTAATTGTATACCTGATGATCAGTCCCTATTATACGTAATACAGTAACCACTATACCTGGAAATAGCGAAGTCATTGGAAATAGTCCACAGGGAGCTACTATTTTTTAAAAGTAGCATTGATAGGCGTATACACTGTTACGTTTGTAACGTATTAGTAGCGCACAACGATGGGTTGCTGGTGATTGGCCTGGTGTTGGGAGCAGTTGGTTATTTCGCCTTGGCACAGCTATTCAGGAAAAACTATCGGAGGCCAGGGCAGTTATTAATAATGTCAGTAAATCTTTTAGCATTTACCATTCGGGGGGTATTAATCATTGGGCCGTGCTGGGGATGGCTGATTTATTTGCAATTACCGGTATGCTGCTCACGGGTAACTATGACTTACCGGAACGGGTGGGTTTTGTTATCCTGGTACACAGCATGCCGGCGCCTTCCAAATTTAAAATAGCCATACCATTGCAGCTCAGCGAAACAACGGCAACAATACTATAAGGCGGAAAATCCGCTAGCCCCTGCCATATTGTTATTGGCTCTTCTCAATCACGATGCGATCAGTGCCCAGGTGCGTAATGCGCACTTTAATGGGGTCGCCCGGTTTGATGGACAACAAAGAGCTATCGTTGGCGTCGCCACGCAGTTTAGCCTGCAATTTATCTCCCACCAGGTTTACAGAAATGCCATGGGGTGAAACTTTTACAACTGTCGCTT
>JBBQOJ010000663.1:0-2046 GCA_038330815.1 Chitinophagales bacterium
TGCAAAATTATCTAAACGAATTTTGTTATAAATTTAATCGAAGAAAACATGGTAGAAAGTTATTTCATAGCTTCCTCAATGTGGCAACTTCTTACTCATGGTATGCTCATTGCACCTAAAAGCGGATAGTCATTAAAAAAAGCCCGTATTTTTTTGAAGCGGCTTTAAATACCTTTTCATTTTTGTTGGATGGGCCGTTAAATTGATGGATAGGCCAGTCATTCACTTAACCAGGAGTTTATTAAAATGCAGACAACCTGATTAACCAGTCATCGGGCAGCCAATTTAACTTTTGATCCGATAAAGCAGCAGCAATATATCGGAACGAGCGTTATTTTCCTCAACGCACAAAACTAAAACAGCCTATATCCTCTTAAACAATCCCTTCCCCAGGTTTGTAATAGAATTTTGAACAAAAAAAATAATTACCTATGGCCATCACCACCGGGCAAACAGCGCCTTCCTTTTCTTTATTTGACAGTGACAAAAACAAAGTTATCCTGCAGGATTTCCAGGGTAAAAATGTGTTGATCCTTTTTTTTCCCCTCGCTTTCACGAGTGTTTGTACCAAAGAATTGTGCAGTATCCGCGATAATATGGCAAGCTATAACGCGGTGAACGCACAGGTACTTGGCATATCAGTTGACTCCTTATTTGTGTTAAATAAATTTAAATTTGACCAGGCTTTGAATTTCCCGCTGCTGAGCGATTTTAATAAGCAGGCATCTGCGGCCTATGATGTTTTGTATGAAACATTTCCTGCTTTTGAGATGCAAGGAGTGAGTAAGAGAGCTGCTTTTGTAATTGATAAAGAAGGCATTATACAATATGCAGCAGTTTGTGCTACCCCAGGTGACCTCCCTGATTTTGATGACATTCAAGCGGTGTTGAACGGATTAAACTAACCTTCCCCACCTTTTTTATAATAGCAGGCAATCCTTGCGCATAAAAAACACTTTATTTCGTTATGGGATAGAACCTTGGTCTTTTAAAAGATTTTGTTACTTTTACTGAACTGAAAAAGCAATTCACTATACTAATTGTATTATTTGGAATAACTTTTACTTCTTTTGCTCAAGATAAAAATCAACTCCCAAAGGAGCCAACAGCAAAAATTATAAAATTTTTTCCTAATCCCGCCACCTCGAACATCACTTTCGAGTTGCCGCAGGGGTATGATAAATCGCACACCCTGCAGGTATATAATTTTATGGGGAAAAAGATTTATGAACAGGTGCCAACCGCTCAACGCATCAACCTTTCCTTAAGTGAGTTTTACCGGGGCATTTATGTATTTCAACTACGCGATAAAACCGGCAAGATTATTGACTCCGGGCGGTTCCAGGTGGTAAAATAACTTCCGTGGTTCAACGCATCTTCCCAAATAGTTACCATTGATTTTTCAATTAACAGTATTACCGCTTTTAGGGTCAATTTTATTTTAAAGCACCTGTGCCACCAGGAACTTTAAATAGTGGGTATTTTCCTGGTCACGGATAATGGGGTGATCAGCCGACTGGGCGTTAAAAACCACCTGCCTGGTTTTACGTTTGGCATCTTTGGCCGCCATCGCCACTATATCTAAAAACAAGCCGGGCTTCACCAGGTTGGTACAACTGGACGTAACCAGGAAACCTCCCGGTTTCACCAGCTTAATCCCTCTCAGGTTAATTTCCTTATATCCCGCTACCGCTTTGTCAATACTACTCCGGCTTTTTGTAAAAGAGGGTGGATCCAACATTACCACGTCAAACTGTCTCTCTTCCTTAGTCCATTCTTTCAGTGTATCAAAAGCGTTCACACATTCAAACCGGCAAATATTTTCTACCTTATTAAGGTGGGCATTCCTGTTGCACATATCGATGGCACTTTGCGAAATATCTAGGCCAACCACCGATTGGGCACCAAAAACCGCTGCACTGATTTCAAAGGAGCCTGTATAACAAAAAGCACCCAACACAGCTGCTCCCCGGCAGATAGATTTTATTGCCCGGCGGTTATCCTGCTGATCCAGGAAAAATCCTGTCTTTTGGCCATTGGCGAGGT
>JBBQOJ010000664.1:0-2041 GCA_038330815.1 Chitinophagales bacterium
CTGGTGTTCTCACCAGCCAGGGACAATTTTATTGCACCCATGCATTTTACTTCGGGCAAATATTTTTATTTTACTTTTGCTGGCATCCCATAAAACGATTTATAAAATATTATTGAATGAAGACTACGCCTTTTACCGAGAAACACATTGCATTGGGAGCAAGAATGGCCGCTTTTGCCGGCTTTAATATGCCGATCAGCTACACTGGTATCAATGACGAACATGCTGCAGTTAGAAACAATGCCGGCGTTTTTGATGTTAGTCATATGGGAGAATTTATTTTAAAAGGGGAGCATGCCCTCGACCTCATTCAACGGGTTACTACCAACGATGCATCAAAATTAACCAAAGGGAAAGCACAATACAGTTGCCTTCCAAACAGGGATGGAGGAATTGTAGACGACCTGCTGGTTTACTGCCTCGAGGAAAACAAGGCCTATATGTTGGTAGTGAATGCCGGCAATATTGATAAAGACTGGAACTGGATCAGCAGCTTTAATAATAAGGAGGTGGAAATGCACAACATTTCTGATAAAACCTGCCTGTTGGCCATACAGGGCCCTAATGCCACCCGAATTATACAATCGCTGACAACGGCAGATGTGCTGAACTTAAAATACTACACTTTTGTAAGGGATGAATTGGCAGGAGTAGGAAATGTAATTATCAGTGCCACAGGCTATACGGGGGCAGGTGGTGTGGAAATTTATTTTGAAGATAAAGACGGTGCAGCGGATATCATTTGGGACGCCATCTTTAAGGCGGGTGCCACGATGGGAATTCAACCAATTGGTTTAGGCGCCAGGGATACCCTTCGGCTCGAGAAGGGATTTTGCTTGTATGGTAACGATATTGATGACACCACCTCTCCCCTGGAAGCTGGGTTAGGATGGATTACAAAATTTACCAAGGAGTTTACCAACCGAGCTTTTTTTGAGCAACAAAAAGCGGACGGGGTGGGCAGGAAACTGGTAGGATTTGAAATGAAGGAAAAAGGAATTGCCCGGCATGATCATGAAATTAAAGGTTTTGATGGGGAGATTATCGGAAAGGTTACTTCAGGTACCCAATCACCTTCGCTCGGAAAACCCATTGGAATGGGGTATGTTGATATTGCCCATGCTGCCATCGACAATGAAATTTATATTAGTATCCGCAATTCGCTGCTAAAGGCCAAAGTAGTTAAAATCCCCTTTGTATAATCAGCACCAGGCCGCTTACTATTAATGTAATAACTGATCACAAGATGTTTACAATCCATCTTACCACATTTATACTTGCGCCTATTGAACGGGTGTTTGATTTGAGCCGGAGTATTCACCTCCATAAAATCAGCACGGCCGCAACAGGGGAGGAGGCGATCGCCGGCGTTACTACCGGGCTAATTAATGAAAACGAAACGGTTACCTGGCAGGCTAAACACCTCTTTAAAAAAAGGCAGTTTACCTCAAAAATTACCCTGATGACAATTCCGACACTATTCGTAGATGAAATGATACAAGGTGATTTTAAAAGTTTCCGGCATGAACATCACTTTAAAGTAGTTAACAATGGCACCATCATGATCGACCAGGTAGCGTTTGAAATGCCTTACGGTATGCTTGGAAAAGTGCTGGGCAGCCTATACCTGAGAAAATACCTGCATACCCTACTTAGCCAACGAAACAAAGTAATAAAAGAATATGCGGAATCGCAGCAGTGGAAAGTGATATTGAATTAGGCGCCTCCACTCAAAACAAAAAGGAAAAGATAACACTGCCACGGATGCCGAAATTAAAACAATGATAAATGAACACTGTTAAACCAGCTTTATATACTTCTCTTTCTCCCGCCCTGTTGCAATTATACGATGTAAGCACCAGTATAGTGGTGATTATCGACGTGTTAAGGGCTACCTCTACCATCGCTACTGTATTGTTTAACGGCGCGAAAAATATAATTCCCGTAGACAGCGTGGCAGAATGCATCCGCATAGGTAAGCAGATTGAAGGCATCACCGCAGGCGAGCGGGATGGAAGGGTGGCGGATGGATTGGTGCACG
>JBBQOJ010000665.1:0-2037 GCA_038330815.1 Chitinophagales bacterium
CATCTCCTTTTGCTACCGTTATTTTTGTCATTTATGGGTGGTTTAAATTTTTAATATGGCGAAGTTGCCAACATTTATTCATAAGCTTTTATATATCTTTGTAATGTTACACATAAAATATATTTATGAACTATACTTTAAATCAACTCCAGATATTCCTGAAAATTGTACAAACCAGCAGCGTTACAAAGGCTTCGGAAGAGTTGCATTTAACACAGCCTGCTGTTTCTATCCAGCTTAAAAATTTCCAGGACCAATTTGAAATTCCACTCACGGAAGTGATTGGCCGAAAAATTTATATCACAGATTTCGGACGGGAAATAGCCGAAGCCGCCGAAAATATTATCAACCAGGTGTATGCTATAAACTATAAAACATTGGCCTACAAAGGTCAATTGATTGGGAGGTTAAAGATTTCAGTGGTATCAACAGGGAAATATGTGATGCCTTATTTCCTTTCTGATTTCATGAAGCAGCACAACGGTGTAGCGTTGCTAATGGATGTAACTAATAAGAATAAAGTGCTGGAGAGCCTGGAAATTAACGAAGTTGATTTTGCGCTTGTTTCTATATTGCCTACTACCCTTAACATTGAGAAATTGGATTTACTTCAGAATAAATTATACCTGGTAGGCAACGCAGCTGTAAAATTTAAGAAAGGGCTTAAAGCCAAAGATATATTTGAACACCTGCCATTGATATTCAGGGAAAAGGGGTCAGGTACCCGTCAAACTATGGAGCACTTTATTGAAAGCAATAATATATCAGTGCTGAAAAAGATGGAACTTTCTTCTAATGAAGCGGTCAAGCAGGCTTTATTGGCGGGTTTAGGCTATTCGATAATGCCTTTGATTGGGATTAGAAATGAATTGCACAACAAGGAATTACAAATTATACCTGTTAAAGGTCTTCCAATTAAAACCATGTGGAAATTAGTTTGGCTAAAGGGGAAAAAACATACGCCTGTTTCATTGGCCTTTTTAACACATTTAAAAAAGGAAATGAAAACCATTGTGCAAGATAAATTTACCTGGTATGAACAATATTAGAAGCCTGGCGCTGTTGGGGTTTGCTTTAAGTCAGGTTGTGTGGTGGGGCAAACCCCAAAATCCAATGCGAAAAGAAATTACCCTTCCGTTGGCTCGTCCGTTTTTTCTGTACCAAGCAATGCATGCGTATCATTTTGATACTTCCCTTCCAGTTCATCAATCACCGAGCCTTCCCAAAGGCGTGTGCCAATAAAGTAAGCGGTGCGGCCAATCATATGGGCTGCTACCGGGGCGGTAAGAAATAAAAAAAGAATGATCGCTAATACGCGGGATACTACCGACACTTCCGCAAAATAAACAGCGGCCGCTCCCGCCAACAGGCCAACGCCCAGGGTGGCAGCCTTGGTGGTAACCGAAAGCCGTAAATAAAAATCGGGCATGCGTAAAAAACCAATGGCTGCCAACAAAATCAGCAACGTCCCCAACCCACTCATTATCATTACAATTATATCAGTCATTTTTTCTTCTTTTTTCCAGGTAATACGAAAAGGCGATGGTACCCAAAAAGGCGATCAGCGCCAGTATCATGGCAATATCTAAAAAGGTGGATTGCTTATTTAAAATACTGTATACCGCAATGATACCAATGCCGGTGGTAATTAACAGGTCGAGCGCAATTACCCGATCCACCACCCCCGGCCCTTTATAAAAGCGGATAAACACCAATACCATCGCCAGGCTAAGTACCGGTAAAATTACATAGTATAAAAAATCGTACAGGTTCATCGTAATATTGCCAAGAGGCGTTTTTCAAATCCCGTTTTAATTTGCTGTATAAAATCCTCTTTGTTTTTAATATACATCGCATGCACATATAATACTTTTCGGTCGTCTGATACATCCAGGCTAAGCGTGCCGGGCGTTAACGAAATAAGGTTGGCAAGCAGGGTAATTTCCAGGGCCGACTTTGCCTCCAGGGGAATACCCACAATTCCGGGTTTCATAAAAAATTTAGGTGTAATCACGTCATAGGCCACTGCTACATTGG
>JBBQOJ010000666.1:0-2029 GCA_038330815.1 Chitinophagales bacterium
TTGCACTGTTCCTTTACCATAAGTGGAAGTGCTTCCAACAATAATACCGCGTTTGTAATCCTGGATTGCTGCAGCAAAAATTTCAGAAGCAGAGGCGCTAAATGCATCTACCATCACCGTGAGCGGCCCGTCGTACAAAACAGATTTATCGCGATCCTTCCATTGATACGGTTGTTTTTCGTCTCTACCCTTTACCTGGCAAATAGGGCCATCCTCAATAAACAATCCAGCCATTTTAACTACCTCTGGCAGGGAACCGCCTCCATTGCCCCGCAAATCAATTACAATACCTTCTACTTTTTCGGCCTTTAATTTTTCAACCTCCCGGGCGACATCATCCGAACACCTTGCACCTTTCGGATCTTCAAAGTCCATATAAAATTCCGGTAAATAGATATACCCTATTTTATGTTCGCCCTTTATAATTGCACTTCGGGCAAAGGTATCATCCAGTTTTATTTCATCCCGCATTAATACAATCACTTTTGTTGACCCATCTGGTTTACGTACCGTGATGCGAACTTCCGTGCCTTTCTGGGCTCCCCGGATTAACTTAACAGCATCGGTAACAGCATAACCGGTAACATCTACGGGCTCGGCACTACCCTGCCCTATCTTAATAATCTCATCTTCCACGCCCAACTCGCCACTTTTCCAGGCGGGTCCGCCAGTAACCAGGCTTGCAATCTTAATTTTACTTTGGTCTTCCTTCAATTGGGCACCAATCCCATAAAATTTGCCACTCATCATTTCCGTAAAACCACGGCTATCGATCGGCGCAAAATAATTGGTGTGGGGATCCATGGTGCCAGTAACCGCATTTACAAACGAACTAAACAGTTCATCGGAGGTATTGTGGTTTTTTAAGGTGGTAAAATATCGATCAATTTGTTTGTACACCTGATCTCTTGCTTCCCTTTCAATTGTACTATCGGCTTTGTATACAAACTTTTCTTTTGGACCACCTATTTTGTTTACACTACTATCTTTAATTCCCTTCGCTGCGTTCATTTTTTTTTGCTCCCGGTCTTCCATCATATCAGCATACTTGGTCAATACCAAATACTTCAATCTTTTTCTCCAAACTTCTTTCCGATCAGCCTCAGTTACAGGATGATCTACCTTCTCCCCGTTTAACATCACCGATTCATTTGCGGTAAAATCAAAAGGTTTGGTGAGGAGGGTTTTGTAATACCCCGAAGCTTCGTTGAGCCGGCGGCTATAGGATTCACTAATGGCATAGAAAGAAACCAGTTTTTCACCATGTATTTCATTGTCGATCCTATTTTCAAACTGCTTAAAGCTATCGATATCGCTTTTGAAGAAGATGGTTTTGTCGTCATCCAGGTCTTCAATAAATCGTTTTAATACAAGTTTGCTAAAAGCGTCATCAATTTTTTTAGGGCTAAAATGCCCCTGCTCTAACAACATACCTACGTTTTGCAGGATTTTTTCATTCTTTGATTTAGGATTATCGTCCGCGCTTCCTTGTGATTGGAAGGCCAAAAAAAGAATAGTGCCAGTAAGTACCAGGAAAACCGGGAAAAATTTTTTGCTCATAATTATCTGCTGAATTTTTAGCATAAAGTAAAATTAACGGAAAAATGATGTTATTTATTGGATTAACAAATCGATAAGCTCTAATGTTTTCATAAAAAATGATGAGTGGCGGTATAGCATAAATTTAACGATTTTGAGTCAAACTACCGTATTGTTTTGTTTTAAAAAACAAGTCGACCTAAAACCTGACTGTGCAGAATTATGTTTGCTGTAACACGGATAAGGGGTTATCACCTGGGCGAAAATGGAAATAGCGAATAGCTGTAATTACAAAAGGCCCTGTTTTACCAGGACCTTTTATTGTGGGTAATCGAGGGGGCTCGAACCCCCGACCCTCAGAATCACAATCTGATGCTCTAACCAACTGAGCTACGACTACCGTTTTTTTATTGGATTGCAAAAATAGCAAAAAACATTACCTGAACAAAAATAACATTTACAATATCCTTTTTATTGTCATTATTTGCGG
>JBBQOJ010000667.1:0-2020 GCA_038330815.1 Chitinophagales bacterium
TAAAAGATAAAGTGATTATTGTGAGTGGTGGTGCCAAGGGCATTGGCGAAGGTATTGTAAAAGTGCTGGCCGCTGAAGGCGCCATCCCGGTGATACTGGGTAGAAACGAAACTGATAACCTGGCAGTGGTTACCGCCATCGAAGCCGTGGGTGGCAAAGCTTTCCAGGTTGTGGCAGAACTATCGGAACCGGCAGCCTGCCAATCGGCGATTGACACTGTAATGGCAAAGTTTGGCCAAATAGACGGGCTTGTAAATAATGCAGGCGTAAACGATGGGGTAGGATTGGAGAATGGCGACTACGAACGCTTTATGGCCTCATTGCATAAAAACCTGGTACATTATTATTTGCTTGCTCAACATGCCCTGCCAGCATTAAAAAATTCCAAAGGGTCAATCGTAAACATTACTTCTAAAACCGCTGACACCGGCCAGGGCGGTACCTCTGCCTATGCTGCAGCAAATGGTGGCCGCAATGCCCTTACCAGGGAGTGGGCAGTGGAACTATTGAAATACGGCATCCGGGTAAACGCCGTAGTAGTGGCCGAATGTTATACACCGTTGTATGAAAAATGGATTAAAACGCTGCCCGATCCCGAAGAAAAATTAAGAGAGATTGAAAATAAAATTCCATTGGAAAACAGGATGACCACACCAGAGGAGATCGCTAACGCGGTAGCCTTTTTATTGTCACCCAAATCGAGCCATACCACCGGCCAACTGGTGTATGTAGATGGTGGCTATGTGCACCTCGACCGTGCCCTGGCGAACGCCTGATTTGCCTTGGAAGCATGGGTGCAACAAATGCAGGCTGCATTTTAACCTGCCCCCGGGAGACATGGTAACGGTAAAGCATATCCGCAGATTGTTCAGCAGTTGGCGTGCATCAATAAAGAGTTGCTAATGTGTAACAATATTTTTAATTCATTTTATCAATTGTATACTAAATGACCTCAATTACAAAAATCCTACTAATCGGCTCCCTGTTTATGATGGCTTTTACCACCCCTCTGAAAAAAATAAAAGTCGTTTTCTTTGGTGATTCCATTACCCAGGCGGGCGTTCAACCCAATGGTTATATTGTAAAATTGGATAGCATAGTTAAACAGGCCAACCTGTCCAATGCCGTAGAACTGGCAGGTGCGGGTATCGGTGGTAATAAAGTATACGATCTGTACCTGAGAATGGAAGCAGATGTGTTAGATAAAAACCCCGATGTGGTGGTCATCTATGTTGGTATCAATGATGTATGGCACAAGGCGGGCGCCGGTACCGGAACGGACGCTGATAAATTTGAGAAATTCTATAGGGCCATTATCAAAAAGTTACAGGAAAAAAATATCAAAGTGGTGGTATGTACCCCATCGGTGATTGGAGAAAAAACGGATGACTCCAACCAACAGGATGGCGAGCTTAATTATTACAGCAGCATCATCCGGAAAATTGCCGCCGATCTTTCCCTGCCAGTGATCGACCTGCGCAAGGCATTTGCTGCTTACCTTGACACTAATAATCCCACCAATTTGGAAAAAGGGATATTAACGACCGACAGGGTACACCTAAATCCTGGTGGAAATTTATTTGTGGCCGGGGAAATGTGGAAGGTATTGCAACCGATGCTGAAATAGCCTGCCGCAACAACAATCAGCTCAGTTAATGCTACTTCTTCCAACGACCGAATGCTTTCCTTTCGGCAAGTAAATGGCCAATGGAAATAATTAAGTAAAATGCAACTACCTAAATTTTTTTATTGCCTACTGGTGGGCATTGGTTTGCTGGAGAAAGCGGTAACGCAATCAACAACTCTTGAGCGTTCAAAAGTGTGGGTAGCCGATAATGGAAATGGTAATTATAAAAATCCGATACTGCACGCCGACTATAGTGATCCGGAGATAAGGGTGGTGGATGATTATTATATGATCTCCTTCAGTTTTAACCAGTCGCCCGGGCTGCCTATTTTACATTCAAAAGACCTGGTGAACTGGTCGATAATCGGGCATGCGCTTGATAAGCAACCACCT
>JBBQOJ010000668.1:0-2018 GCA_038330815.1 Chitinophagales bacterium
AAAGGATCGGTGAGATTATTTCGGCTATCAAAATTATCCCTACACCCATTTACAGCGAAAGTAAGGACGATAAAAACTTCCTGTCGTTTCAAAATGAAGTGGAAAAACTCAAAAAGGTAAATGAAGATGCCAATCCAAATGTGGTTACTATTTTAAACCATGGCATCACCGAGTCGGGCAATTTTCCTTTTATAGAAATGGAATACATTGAGGGCCCAGACCTAGCAGAACTGCTGCGGCCACCCCACGATCCCATCTTTACTATTGAAGAAAGTCTTAAAGTTGCCCGTCATTTATCCAATGCGCTGGCTCACTGCCATATCGTTGAAGTAAAACATGGAGATTTAAAAAGCAATAACGTAAAATTTAATACCCATACCGGCAATTACATCCTGTTGGATTTTGGTTTATCAGTCATGTCGGATGAGCAACGCCGCACAAGCTTTCGTCAGGCTGGTGCAATTGAGTTTATGGCACCCGAGCAGCATAAAGGCCAATTATCATTTGAATCTGAAGTGTACAGTTTCGGCATCATTCTCTTTGAATTGTTATGTGGTACGGTTCCTTTTGCCTTAACCGATAATGGCGAAGCTGCCCGCAATACCGTAATGGTCGGCCACCTTGACTCATTGCCGCCTAACCTTCTTTCGCTACGGCAGCAACACCTGCCAGAAAGATGGACGCAGCTAATAAAAGAGCAGGAAATGCAGGTGCCGCAATGGCTGATCAGCATGATTTATAAATGTTTGGAAAAGCAACCCGCCAACCGCTTTTCCAACGGGATGGAGTTGCATGAGCACATCACCCGCAACAGCATGATTGCTGCGGGTAACATCGCCTGGGGGGCGGATCGTATTGCCAAACTGGAAAAAGAAAACGAAGACTGGAGGAAGGAGAAAGAAAGCCTTTTGAAGGAATTAGAACAAGCTACAGCCGCCGGCAAGGACACCGGTGATGGTGTTACCACAACAAAAAAATCGCTGGTAAATTGGAAAAATTTACTCCTTTTAGTACTTACTGGCACCGTAGCCTGGCTGGCCGTAAGCAATGCAAAGCAACAAAATTTACTCGCCGATGTTCGTACGGTTAATGATTCAGTGGCCATTACTCCAGGTGTTTATTCACCAAGCGAGGAAGAAACCTTTCAATTAAAAAAAGCGGCCAGTTTTATGATGAATGGCAGGATGGAGGATGCCAGGTCGATTTACAAAACGCTTGCCCTACAGGAAATACCTGAGGCCATGCACGAGTACGGAAATCTTACTTTGCTAAATGCCAATGATAAAAAAAATTGCGCCGAAGGTTTTAATTACCTGGAAAAGTCGCTAGCCAGGGGATATACGCCGGCCAAACGGATCGTAGGGATGCTGTATGCGTTTGGTGGTGATACAACTGCGCTGAAACAGCTGGGGTACTATGGATGTGATTTTCAATACGATATTCCAAGAGGGGCAAAATTGTTGATGGAAGCCGCACTGGAGGGAGATATCGCGGCAGCAAAACTGGTAGATGAACTTCAAGGGAAGTTTAGCAACCCGGCGGTTACCCGGTAATAAACTATCACCAATCGCTAATTTAATTTAATTTTTTACTCCTTATTTCCCTTAAGGTTTTTGGGTTACAGGAATTGCCTTTAGGGAATAGTGAAATGCTGTATGCACCGTAAACGGGCAGGGTGCCGGCGATGATCAAGCCTGTTCTCTCCAGGTATAAAAACTGGTGATTGGCGTCATTAAACACCGTAGGCATTTTGTAGTCGCTGATAAGTGGGTTTAAAAGGTACAGTGTATCAAGATTTTTTGAAAGCACTGATTCCATGTGTACCTCGCTTTGGAGGTTGAAATGCTGGGTGGGCAGGTTGAAATTAATCACTGCGTCAAAACAAACTCCAACATCTGTTGTCTCCAACTGAAAATCGTTGACGAAGTCTGATAATATCGAAGAGGTTATTTTCATACTGAAATTAGTGTTGTTATAGATTATTACAGGGCAAATTATTGTCCAGACTGGGAATGGTG
>JBBQOJ010000669.1:0-2011 GCA_038330815.1 Chitinophagales bacterium
AAGCTGCCAACCTGGCTTACATAAAAAACCCCGGCCGATGTGGAAATTGAACCGGGGCTGATTTCAAATTGGTCACAACTTAAAACCAAACAACAAAACTATGCGTAAAATTTTTAAAAACTGTATTGGGGGCATTTCAAATTGTTGCTCCCGTTTTCGGTCGGTGGGGACACCGACCGAGGCTGGGCCGTGGTTGGTTTCCTCACCAACCACTTGGCGCTGCGACAATTTGAAACGCAACCACTGTATTTCAGTTTCGATGCTAATGATCATCGCTTTGCTTGCGCAGCAGGCAAAAGGGCAGCTTTCCCTGGCGGGACAAATACGAACCCGCACTGAATTCCGCGATGGATTTGGTACGCTACAACCAAAGGCAAACGACCCGGCTGTTTTTACTTCGCAGCGAAGCCGGCTCACCTTTATTTACAAAACCGGGCGGGTTGTTTTTCAAACTTCCCTGCAGGATGTAAGGGTTTGGGGCCAGGATGCGTCCACCATCAGCAATGCAGACGGCAACAAACTCGCCTTGCACGAAGCCTGGACCGAAATTGCACTCGCCAATAAAAAGGATACGTCCTTCAAACAATCGGCTGTTGATTATTTTGGTGTTAAAATTGGCCGCCAGGAATTGTTATACGATGATAGCCGCCTACTGGGTAACCTCGATTGGTTACAACAGGCACGCAGGCATGATGCGATCGTATTTAAATTATTACATAATGGCTGGCAGGCCGATCTTGGTCTTGCCTTTAACCAGCATACCGATGCATTTAATTATAACGGTACCTACTACACGCCGGCGAATGTATTGCCTTATGTAAAAGACAGTAAAGGTAACCTGGCGATCACCCCTGCTGCTTTCATTCCTTTAAGTAATCCCGCCGGCCTGAGTGCTAAAACTGGTGTGCCGGCATTGCAGGTGATGCCTTCAACCAATGGCTTATACCAGGATTATAAGTCGCTCCAGTTTTTGTATATTGCAAAAACCTTTAATAAAACGAAATTGACCGGGTTGGTAGTGGCTGACCATTTTGGCCGCTACGGAACAGACTCTGTTAGAAATATCGCGGGTACAGATACGGGTTATATTTATGGAAGGCGTTTTAATAAGAAGGGCGTAAGCAGCAGGGTTACTACCGGCTTATTATTAAATAGCATCCTGGATAAGAAAAAAGCCCTCGTTTTAACTGCTGGTTTTTACTACCAGGGCGGAAAGGACCGGGACGCTCAAAAGCTAAGTGCCTATACTTCCACCCTTGCACTGGCTTACACCAAAAATAAATTTACTTATACGATAGGGTGGGACTATGTTTCGGGTAATGATGCTTTTTCAGGCGCATCTACCAATCACCGTTTTGATCCCTTGTATGGCACACCGCATAAATTTTGGGGTACCATGGATTATTTCTATGTGGGTACCGGTGCTCCCACAGGTGGATTGAGCGACCCATTTGCAAAAATCAAATATACCAGCACTAAAAAACGCTTTTCCGCAGCATTGGATTATCATTATTTCAGCCTCGCCAACAACCAGCAAGATATCAACGGTAGGGCTATAAAAAAATACCTGGGCAGCGAGTTTGACCTGGTAATGAATTATGCATTAAATAAGATTACGATGATAGAATATGGTGTTAGTTTGATGGCAGCCACCAAAAGTATGGAGTATGCCAAAGGCATCACCCCCAACACTGCCAAACTAACCGGTACCTGGAGTTACCTGATGATCGCCATTAAACCTGAATTTTTATTTAAGTAACCAGCCATCATCAACATCATCAGATCAGCTCATATTGCCTGTGTTGTGTTTTGAGAAAACAACTACAGAAAAAAATGGTCAGTAAAATTTAAATAGTTACTACCCGGGTATAGCAACCTGCTTCATTTCAAATTGTAAACAACATCATTCATTCAATTAATTACCACCTACCATGAATAATACAAACAATCAACCACTCGCTACCTTAAACATTTTTAAGGTAAAGGGCATTCAAATGCAAACTTTCCACAT
>JBBQOJ010000670.1:0-2006 GCA_038330815.1 Chitinophagales bacterium
AATCCAAAGGGTCCCGAGCGCATTTACAATGTGGTGGGCAATATTTGCGAAACAGATACGTTCGCCTTCGACCGAAAACTACATGAAGTAAGGGAAGGCGATTACCTTGTATTTAACAATGCAGGCGCCTATGGTTTTGAAATGTCGTCCAACTTTAACTCAAGGCTAAAACCTGCTGAGGTAATGGTAATCGATGGCAAGGCCAAACTGATCCGCAAACGAGACGTGTTTGAAGACCTGCTTAAAAACCAGGTAATTTAAAAAATTGATGCCGGATGATTCCGGCATTTTTTTTTACCCCCTGCCTGGTTTGTTGAGTGTAAGAAGCCTGTCCGGTTTTTTATGGGTGGCTGTCCAACCTGGCGTTAGTAATCGGTAGCTACCGGTGTTGGTTACCCGAAAATGCTTTAGTAGATGCCGGTGGACAGGTGTTCCTTTATATGCTGCCACTAGTGTGTCAGGCTACGCCAAACCCGGGGCTGCTTGCTGTTTGCCGGGCTTACCAACTATTAAAATATATTAATCCTTTCCATTCGCGATATTCCCTTTCCCTAAAGTCCATATCCGGTAAATTGCAGTTGGCAATTTCACTTACCACTCCATCAATCAACATTACCGTTAAATAAGTAATCCTGGCGATGTCGTACTCCCCAAAATATCTTATTGGTTTTTGTGGTACATTACATTTAACAATAATTAAATTCCTGGACTTTGTACAATCCGAATTTTCTTATCACATTTACATCAGCCTATCGGTTATTGCCGGTAACCATCACATCACAGTTCGGCCGGCCTGGCTGCACTGAACCAACAAATACCATCCACGATATGAATGCCCCATGTGTTCAACCTGCAAAATTGTTTGCCAACAATTTACTGCGTGCCTTGTGCTGCGCCAGTTTATTCCTCCTGGTTTTCTCCTGTAAAAAAAAGGTGGTTTTTATGGAAGTTGATCCTTCCTTTAGCCAGTATGTCGACGCCTATACTACCGGTACCGTTTCAAAAACGGCCAGCATCCATATCCAATTATCAACAGATGCCAACACCACCCATACGATTGGGGAAGCGGTGCAGGAAACTTTATTTAGTTTCACCCCTGCTGTAAAAGGCAAAGCCTATTGGCGGGATGCCCGCAGCATCGAATTTAAGCCCGATGAATGGTTGCAGCCGGATAAAGGGTATGAGGTAACTTTTAACCTGGGCAAGGTTACTACCGTACCGGAAAAATTTCAGCAACTTCATTTTTACCTGCAAACGGTGAAGCCTTCGTTTAGTGTAACGGAATCAGGTTTGCGTAGTACCGGCACCAAAAGTGGGATGCGGCTAAGTGGTGAACTGGCTACCGCCGATATCGAGCATGGAAAGGAAATTGAAAACTTATTGGTGGCAAAGCATAACAATAAAGCGCTTACTATTACCTGGCAACACAGCGACGCGGCTAAATCGCACCGGTTTATTATTGACGCTATTGAAAGAAGCTCCCTGGCAACCAATCTTGCCCTCAGTTGGAATGGAAAGCCCATGGACATGACTCAGGCAGGGACACTGCAAATGCCGGTTCCAGCCATCGGCGATTTTAAGGTAATGACCGTCCGCGCCATAAATGATGCGCAGCAATTCGCTTCCGTATTATTTAGTGACCCCGTTGCTACCGACCAGGAGCTTACCGGGTTAATTAGCATGACCAACCAGCAGGATATTTCCTACACCATCAATGGTAGCGAAGTGAAGGTATTTACCAATGCGGTGCTGGCAGGGAATTATGCGGTCAACATCAATCCCGGTATCAGGAATAGTTGGGGAAAAAGCCTTGAAAAAGCTTACCAGTCCAATATCAATTTCGAGAATAAATTACCATCAGTCAAAATTCATGGCAAGGGCAATATCCTGCCTAATTCAGGAAAATTGGTTTTGCCCTTTGAAGCAGTTAACCTGAACGCAGTGGATATCAGTATCATTAAAATTATTGAAAGCAATGTGCCGCAATTTTTGCAGGAAAATAATAT
>JBBQOJ010000671.1:0-2001 GCA_038330815.1 Chitinophagales bacterium
CAGCCGAAGACGGTGGTTATTACCTGTTGGGCATGTCGGGATACCTGCCGCAATTATTTAATAATAAACAATGGGGCGGCAGTGGGGTATATGCTGATACCATGGCACAAATAAAGGCGCTCGCAATAAGCGTTTATACTCTACCACAACTTAATGACATTGACGAGGAAAAAGACCTGCCTACAAACTGGCAACAGTGGCCGGGTGTAAAATACGATTAGTAAAGCCAGGGATTTTTTTTAGAGCAGGGATATCTTACTGGTGCTTATAGACTAAACCGCTGATACCATCAGCCTAATCCTCATCTAATAAACAATTCAGGCAAACAAATAATAAAACAACATTTATACAGCCTTTAAAAAGCCCCTGAAATCTCTTCAACTAAAAAAAGAGTATATAATTTGCAAATTGTTGTTTTAAATTTAACCTGCAACGGATGCCAAAAAAGAAAGTAACTTTAAAAAGTTGATGATGAAACAACTACTATTATTATTTCCTATTTTGCTGCTCTTAAGTGCCTGCAATGCACAAAAAGCTTCCAGCACTGCACCCACACATGAAAAGTGGACCGCCCTTTTACAACGACATGTTAACGGTCAAGGCATTGTAAATTATAAAGGCTTGAAAAAAGAGATGCCTGCGCTTAACGAATACCTGGCCATATTAAGCAAACAAAAACCTTCCTCCAACTGGAACAGGCAGGAGGAACTGGCCTTCTGGATAAACGCTTATAATGCTTTTACTGTTAAATTGATACTGGATAACTACCCGGTAAAAAGTATTAAGGATTTAAACCCTGGCGTTTCGGTTATTTTTGTAAATACCATTTGGGATAAAAAGTTTTTTTCCATCGGCGGAGATAAGATGAGCCTAAACAATATTGAACATGGCATCCTGCGTAAGAAGCAGGATCCCCGGATCCATTTCGCCATCGTATGTGCGTCCGTTAGCTGCCCCAAATTATTAAAGGAAGCCTATGAGGCAGCCACCCTTAACCAACAATTAAACAAAGCTGCAATTGATTTTCTATCCGACAAATCAAAAAACCAGGTGGATGCCCAGCACCCAAAACTGTCGAAAATCTTTGACTGGTTTGCCGGCGATTTTAAAGTGAATGGTAAATCTAAAATCGATTTCATCAACCAGTTCAGCCGAATTAAAATTAATGCAGGAGCGTCTGTAAGTTACCTCGACTATAACTGGAACCTGAATGAATAGTGCGGCCACGCATATCGTAATTATTGGAAATGGTATTGCCGGCATTACCGCTGCCCTGGAAATTCGTAAACAAAGTAAACAGCTAATCACCGTCATCTCTGCAGAATCGGAGTATTTTTTTTCAAGAACCGCACTAATGTATGTATACATGGGCCACATGAAATTTGAGCACCTGTATCCATACGAGCATGATTTGTGGCAAAAAAATAATATTCGCCTGGTAAATGCGCGGGTGCTAACAATTACCACTTCAGCTAAATCAATTGAACTGGACAACGGCCTGCAAATAAGGTACGATCGCCTGGTGATTGCCACCGGTTCGTTACCCAACAAAGTGGGATGGCCCGGGCATGACCTGGAAGGTGTATTGGGCCTATATTCCAAACAAGACCTTGACTACCTGGAAGTTTGCACCACCAATTGTCGCCACGCCGTTGTGGTAGGTGGCGGGCTTATTGGTATTGAAGTTGCTGAAATGCTGCGGTCGCGTAATATTGCCGTAACCATGTTGGTAAGAGAAGCCAGTTTCTGGGGAAATGTGTTGCCTGCTTCAGATGGTGAAATGATCAACCGCCATATCCGGGAACACAAAGTGAACCTGAGATTGTCCGCCCAACTAAAGGCCATATTACCCGGAAACAACCAACGCGCTGCTGCTGTAGAAACCAGTAGTGGGGAAAAAATCGATTGTGACCTGGTAGCCCTGACAACAGGGGTTAGCCCCAATATTGCCTTCCTGGAGGGAAGCGGTATTCTCCTGGGGAAGGGGGTAAAAGTAAACCG
>JBBQOJ010000672.1:0-1995 GCA_038330815.1 Chitinophagales bacterium
ATGAATGATATTATCCGTGAACAGTTAAAAATTATATAGATGTATTCAGCTTACTTTAAACCGGCAAAAAAATGCGCCCGCTTTACGCTTTAACCGCACCGCTTTACAGATGCCTTGTAGCCAATGAAGATTATTAACCCAGCAACGCTTTTTATGCAAAAAACAATCATCACGGTACGTGACCTGAAAAAAAATTACGGCCAGTTTGCAGCAGTTAAGGGGATTACTTTTGATGTAATGGAAGGGGAGATTTTTGGGCTATTGGGCCCAAATGGTGCCGGTAAATCCACTACCCTCGAAATTATTGAAACACTCCGAAAGAAAACCAGCGGTGAAGTAATTGTAAATGGCTTGAATCTTGATAAGCAACCGGATGACATTAAAAAGATTATCGGTGTACAGTTGCAGACCTCCGGTTTTTATCCCGGGCTTAACCTGCTGGAACTGATAGCGCTTTTTGCCGGCCTCTATAACCAGGAGGTTCAGCCAATGGAATTGTTACAACTGGTTAACCTGGAGGATAAGGCAAAGAATAAGGTGAAGGAACTAAGTGGTGGCCAGAAGCAACGGTTTTCCATTGCCACCACCCTGATTAATAAACCCAAAATCATTTTCCTGGATGAGCCTACTACCGGGCTTGATCCGCAGGCAAGGCGAAATTTGTGGGACCTGATCAGGAATATCCGCCAACAAGGCGCCACGGTGATTATCACTACGCATTATATGGATGAAGCCGAACAGCTGTGCGACAGGATCGCCATCATAGACGAAGGAAAAATTATTGCATTGGCCTCACCTGATAAAATGATTGACGACCTGGTGGCAACCGGTTTTGAAAAACCGAAGGTAACCAAATCGGCCAACCTGGAAGATGTATTCATCCAGTTAACGGGCAAACAAATGCGTGACGAATAAACAACATAAATAAAAATAAAAATCAACAACAACAATGAAGCAATTTCTTTTAGTAGTGAGTGTGTCAATGATGGCAATTAGCGGATTGAAGGCACAGGTAAAAAAGGCGCCCGTTAAGAAGCCGGCGGGGGTGGCAGCAAAGCCGGTAGTGAAGGTATTGAAGACCTCCGTGGATTCTTTTAGCTATGCCCTGGGTATGAATATTGCCAATAATTTAAAACAGCAGGGCATCGATAAAATCAGCAATGTCGCCATGATGAAGGCACTGGACGATGTTTTTTTGAAAAGGAAAGCACTGATGGATGACCAGCAATGCAATATGGTGATTCAAACCCAGATACAGGCCAACATGGCTAAAAAAAATGAAGTGGTAAAAGCAAAGGGGACCGCCTTTTTAGCAGCCAACAAAAAGAGGCCCGGTGTAGTAACACTGCCCACTGGATTACAATATGAAGTAGTAAAGAAAGGGGATGCAACCTCCGTCTTGCCCAAACTGGAAGATACCGTTGTGGCGCATTACGCCGGCACCCTCATTGATGGGAAAAAATTTGATAATTCCTACGATCGGGGCGAGCCGCTTACTATACCGGTAGGAAGTGTTATCCGGGGGTGGACAGAAATACTGCAGCTAATGCACGTGGGTGACAAATGGAAAGTGTTTATTCCAAGCGACCTTGCCTATGGTGATCGTGGTGCAGGAGCAGATATCCCGGGTGGAGCGGCCCTGATTTTTGAAATGGAGTTGCTGGGTATCAAACCTGCTGTTATTGAAACGCCGTCGCCACAACAGGTACCCAATGCTGAACCAAAAGAGAATAAATAGTGGAATCGTTTCAATATCCCATTGGTAAATATTCGCCGCAGCCATTTTCGCAGCAGCAATTAACGGGATGGCTGCTCGATATCCGGTTTTTACCGCAGCATCTTGAACATGCCATCCTCAACCTGGATGAAGCACAGCTGGCTACTCCTTACCGGCCCGAAGGCTGGACGGTACACCAGTTGATACATCATGTGGCGGATAGTCATATGACTGCGTATATACGGTTTAAATTAGGGTTAACTGAAGAAGTGCCTGTT
>JBBQOJ010000673.1:0-1980 GCA_038330815.1 Chitinophagales bacterium
CACGATGGCGGGATAATCGCGCCGTATCGCTTCCTTTAAAAATAATTTTCCGCCATGCACCAATTGCTTTTCATTGTCGTTGCCCCGCTCACCGGCACCATGCAGGAAATACACGAGGGGATATTTTTTTGTTGCATCATAATTTACCGGCAGCAGCAGGCGGTAAGGCAGACTGTCCTTTCCCACCACAAAGTATTTTTTTTCGTATTGGGTCAAATCCTGGGCAAACAATGCTGGTAATACCAGTACCAGCAGCAGCATTATTGTTGATATTTTTTTCATATTTTCTGGTTTTGATTGATGGTGAGCCAGGTGCGCTCTTCTTGCATATTCAACGGGCTTTTAGTGGTGAAAGCCATCACCGTTTCATACAAATTTCCCCTGGCGCCGGAATTGGTGATAGCTCCACCCCCTTTTACCCCGTTCAGGTTTTCAAAACTGCTGAGCGGCCTGTCGGTTCCTTTTGGTGCCAGGTACAATGGCTGCGCAACAGGATGCAACGCAGCAGTGCAGGCAATCAAAAATAATTTGGATAGCGGGAAGTTCATTTATAATAATTTGAAACCGGCTTCCTTTACATCGCGACTATTACCTCCAATAAATACTTTAAATTCCCCCGGTTCTACCACATACTTCAAGTCGTAATTATAAAATTTCAGGTCGTTGATACCAATGAGGAAGGTTACTTTTTGCGATTCACCGGGTTGCAATAGTATCTTTTTAAAACCCTTTAATTCCTTCACCGGCCTGGTGCTGCTGCCCACCATATCACGGATATACAACTGCACTACTTCTTTACCAGCCACCTTACCGGTGTTGGTTACCGTAACCGTTGCCGTTAGTGAACCACTGCGTTGCATGGTATTGGTGTTAAGGGATACTTCACTGTAACTAAACGCGGAATAACTCAATCCATAGCCAAAGGGATACAGTGGCTCGTTGGATACATCAAGATAATTAGAACGAAATTTCTGGAACCATTTGCCGCTCTCCAATGGACGACCGGTATTTTTATGATTATAAAAAATAGGCACCTGCCCTATATTCTGTGGGAAGGTAGTGCTTAATTTTCCGGATGGATTTACATCACCAAACAACACATCGGCAATGGCGCTGCCGGCTTCCGAACCGCCAAACCAAACATTAAGTATGGCCGGCACATTCTCCTGCTCCCACTTTAATGCAAGTGGCCGACCGGTAAACAATACCAGTACCAAGGGTTTGCCGGTTTTTAACAATGCCATCAACAGGTCTTGCTGCGCTTGTGGAATTTCAATATCGGTGCGGCTGCTACTTTCGCCGGTCATTTCTGCCGATTCACCCAGGGCTGCCACAATCACATCACTCTGGCTGGCAATGGCCACTGCCTCTTCAATTATCTGTGCAGCGCTCCGGGGATCACGCTTAAAGGATTTACCAAACATACCAGCCCGAAGCTCAAACAAACTGTCTGCATCCAAATTGGATCCTTTAGCGTAAACAATTTTCGCATTGCTGCCCACTGCAGCCTGCAAGCCTGATAACAAAGAAGTGGCTTTTGAAAAATCTGCGGCCACGCTCCAGGTGCCGGGCATATTTTCTTTGGCATCTGCCAGGGGGCCGATGAGGGCAATGGTGCCTGTTTTTTTCAATGGCAACACGTTGCCCTGGTTTTTTAATAATACAAAACTTGACGCGGCAATTTCCCGGGCGGTGGTGCGACTGGCCGTGGTAAACAACTCGCTGGCCGCTCGTTGCTCGTCGCAATAACGGTAAGGATCTGCAAACAAACCCAGTTTATATTTGGCTTCCAAAATGCGCTGGCAGGCAGCGTCTACTTCAGCAACGGTAACCTTGCCCGATTTTATTGAATTGCCAAGTGTTGTAAGGAACCCTTCGCCCACCATATCCATATCAATACCCGCCTTAATAGCAAGCGCTGAAACCGTTTTTAAATCTCCCATACCATGATCTATCATCTCATTGATACCCGTATAGTCC
>JBBQOJ010000674.1:0-1975 GCA_038330815.1 Chitinophagales bacterium
GCTGGTTGCCACTTCACTGGATATTGAAGATTATGCCGGCAAGATAACTGCCTATGAACAACAGTTTGATATTATTGTTGTGGATGGCTACATACATACCCGTACCGCCTGCTGTGAAAAGGCCATTGCTAAAGTAAAGCCAGGGGGTATTATCATCCTTGATAATTCTGACCGGTGCCCAAAATCAGCAGCAATTTTAAGGGACGCAGGTTTTATACAGGCCGACTTTACCGGATTTGCCCCACTGGGACCACATGCACAAACCACCACTGTATTTTTTACAAGGGATTACAATTTTCAACCCCTGCTTGGGCACCAGCCTCACCGCAGTGTTGCACAACCCAGTTTGCCTTACCCGAATGGGTAATTCCATTACGCTGATTTTGGCGGGCGATCGCTAGAAAGAATAAACTAATTTAATGCGCCTCTCTAAATGCAGCATGAGTAGCAGCACTTTTATTGTTGGGTACCTATTGACCAATAATTGCCTCCAACATCTACAAAGGTTCCCCGGCGATCAGGGTCGTTCCCTTTTTGTGTAGGGGGTTCAAGTGCCTCGCACCCGGCTGCAATGGCTTTTGCGAAAGTAGCGTCCACATCGGGCACATATACATGAAGAATAAGTTTTATAGGGGGATATTGCTCAGATGAATCTGCAATCATTACTACCGAATCATCGATGCGAATTTCCGCATGCATAATTTTGCCATCGGGTAAATGGTATATTCTTAACTGGGTGGCGTCAAAAACTTTTGACAATAAATCAATTGTCTTTTGTGCATCCTCTACTATCAGGTAGGGTGATAGTGAATTGTAGCCGGCTGGTTTAAATTTTTTTTCCATTGTTACAATCAGTTTAAAATGAATGGCTAGTAGCAGGTAATGCTGTTCGCTTAGAATATAGCGATGCTTTGCAACAACATTATGTTATAACCGCTCTTTCGCATCACAAAGTTGCTTAAATACATAGTAAGAATTTTAAATAGGGCAATTAAATAAATAAATGTTTCATAAAATCAGGTAAAATTGTCATTAGGAAAGGCAGGTTTGTATTAGGATAATGAAAATCCTCCACTCGTTTTTATATAATAGTGGAGGAAATGAAAAAGCTGCAATTACTTGATTTTAGACGAAGGTACTTAGGCTGTTCAATTGCCCTGGTACCCAGTTGTTGTACCCGGGGGCTGAAGATGCCGCTCTTACTTCAACTGGCGCCGCAGCCGATGCCGTTATTTGTTTATAGTAATTTAATATCGGCATCCCGGCTAGTAGAGACTTTAGACTGGATTTCAAAAGACCTGGGTTTCCCTGGCATAACGCGTGGGAAATGTGGTAACGGATGGGCATTTTTAATAGCCAATTAGTTTACCTGCACTGTATCCGTTTTGGTAACCTGGGTGCCGTTGTAATATCTCAGCAGGTATTGCCCGGTGGTGGAGGGGTTAATTTTAATAGTGGTGTCAAAGTAATACACGGCCTGTAAACAAATAACATCTCTCTTTTTACCATTGGGATAGGTGGCTTTAGCACGAATGTCAAAGGTTCGCGGCGCTGCTTCCTTTATTTCAAAATGGGAAAAATGATAACATAAATCCGAACCGGACCAGGTGCCATTGATAGCAATCTCCTGATCCTTTGGAACCTGGGCAGGTAAATTTGTTGATACCACTGATAAGTCAACCAAATTGAAGTCAGGCTCCCTGTTTTCCTTGCTGCAGCCAGTGAAGGCGGCGAGGACAATCAATAATGAAAATAGTTGGCGCATAAAAGATTATTTTACCTATTGACAGTATGGAAGAACAGAGGGTTGCATGAGGCAGGAGGAACACTTAAACGGGTTAAAGAAATAAGATGGCACCCAGAAGTATCCAAATAGGAAGGGCTGGATGCTACTCCCTTTCCGGCGGGTTTTTACGGCCTGTAATTAGTGCTGATGGAAAGTAAAGCAGTGTAACTAAAAATACGATGGCTTGGG
>JBBQOJ010000675.1:0-1932 GCA_038330815.1 Chitinophagales bacterium
GTATAATTTACTGATCAGCGTACGCTCTTCCAGGTTGTTTAATTTGATGGTAATGGCGGCAGGCAATCCTGCCTGGGCATTGGCAATTTCCTGGTCGATTAGCCTGGTAAATTCCGGCAACAAATTAAACTGTGCCACCAGTAATTGCTTAAAAATAATTTCCTGCTGGTGCAAAGGTTTACGTTGCCGGCCCAGGAAAATAAACAACTGTTCCAGTTCCAGTAACAGATCGGCCTGCGCCGTCATCAGTATATGATCGGTATAAAACCGAGCCGTGCTTTCATTTAAATTGCCGGTAGACAATAATCCGAGGTACTCCGTATGTCCTTGTTGAATGCGCTTTACCAGTGTTACTTTGGCATGTACTTTAAGTTCGGGAATACTGTAAATAATAGTAACCCCCGCCGCTTTCATTTTTTTTCCCCAACGGATATTGTTCGCTTCATCAAAGCGCGCTTTCAATTCCACAAATACCGTTACTTTTTTTCCATTCCGCGCTGCAGTAATCAGGGCATTGGCAATTTTTGAATCACCGGCGATGCGGTACATGGTAACATACACTTCCGTTACATTGGCATTTATGGCCGCCTCGTTAAAAAAACGCAGCACCGAATGGTAACTCTCATAAGGGGTATGCACCGCCAGGTCTTTTTGGGCAATGGTATCCAGCAGCGAACCATGGATATTTCTCCTGCCTTCCACGGGCCGCCAGGCAGGGTACAACAGGTGGGGGACCTCAATGGGGAGCGTGGCAAAATCTTTCAGATTATGGTAGCTGCCACCCTGTACGATATTGGCCTTATTTAACTGCAATTTTTCAACCAGGCCGTATAACAAGCGCAGGGGTATCCCGGGCTGGTATAAAAAACGGGTGGCATAACCAAGATCACGCTTTGCTATATTGCTTTCAATTTTCTCCGCCAGGTCGCCGGCAAACTCATCCTCCAAATCAAGTGCTGCGTCCCTGGTAATTTTTATATTGAAAACGCCCCTGATAGTGGCACCGGAAAAAAGCACCGGTAAAAACAACCGGATGACATCTTCCAGGAAAACAAGGTATTGCTTCTCTTCGCTGTACACTTTAAAAAAACGGGAAATATTTTCTGAGGGAATGGTTACCAGGTAAATATGTTCCTCTTGGTTAGTATCAGCCGTGATCACCACCTGGTACAATTTATTATTCTCCGAAAAAAAATCACCACCTGGTTTATCGTTGATGGGCACTACCTGCAAAAATGCGGCAATGGTGGTGTAAAAATAATTTTCAATATCAGCCATTATTGCCTGGGGAACAGGCTCATTGTATAGCAGGTGAATACCCTGTTGCGTAAACTGCGGTATCAGTTGATGCAGTACGATTTTGCCAAAGGCTTCCAGTTGGTCCTGTATCATTTGTCGTGCCAAACCAGCAGTATCCGGGCCGGCATCACTGGTGCCCCACTGGCCCTTTTTTCCCGACAATAATTCGGGCATCCTAACCCGGTAAAATTCATCGAGGTTAGACGAAAATATCGATAAAAATTTCAAACGCTCCAGTAAGGGCACCTGCTGGCTGCCTGCTTCTGCCAACACCCGGCCATTAAAAGAAAGCCAGCTAATGTCCCGGTCGAAAAATAGTGTACCCATAACAGTTAGTTATACAAAATAAATACTGACAATACCAAAGGCGATAATGGAAACTATTAAGGTATACATAAAAATGGTGTAGGAAACCCTTAACAATTTATACTTGAGGCCCAACACTTTTCCCTGCGAATAAATATCCCTGGTTAAACTTCCATATAAAAAATCACGGTCTGCCATTACCTTCATCATCCCATCGTAATATTCCTGGTAATCCATCCGGTAGAAGTTGCCAAAAAACAACAGGTTGACTGTTTTATCTGCCACCTGTGCTTTCGTAAAAAGGCCATCCGGTATTTTGGGTCGGGT
>JBBQOJ010000676.1:0-1909 GCA_038330815.1 Chitinophagales bacterium
ATGGCTTTCATTTGTTGCTGCAAAAAATACTCACGTTGTTGCTTATCCAGTTCAGCCCTTGTTTTATTGGTCACTTTATTTTTAAGCTCTGTATACTGCAGTTCCGTTTGCATCAGGTTCATCAGTAATTCCGCCCTCGCCTTGATATTGCTAATGACCAACAGGCGTTGCTTGTCTTTTATATCGCTGTTTAAATTGCTGCTTACAAAGTGAATGAGGAAGGCGGGGTTTTCAATATTCTTTAATATAATGGCTGCTTCGCTGGGCAGATTCGGTGAAATCTGCACAATTTGCCCGGCAAGGTCTTTAATGCTTCCCACCATGGCATTAAAGTCATTATCATCTTTCAACACTTCCTCTTCCAGCAACTGGATCTTTGCCTTAAAGTAAGGGTCTTCAGCGGTAATTTCATCAACCTTAAAGCGCTTTTTACCCTGGATGATAATGGTAGTTCCACCATCGGGCATTTTGATAAGTTTGGCAATCTTTGCGATCGTACCAATTTCTTCCAGGTCACTAACCGTGGGTTCTTCCACCGCACTGTCTTTTTGCGCTATCACGCCTATCAATTTGTCAGCCTTATAGGCATCACTTACCGCTTTTATGCTCTTATCCCGGCCTACTGTGATGGGTAATACCACCCCTGGAAACAACACCGTATTGCGCAATGGTAACAAGGGTATTTCGCCTGGAATAGCCGGTATGTCTGCATCTTCGATATCATCTTCATTGAGGGGAATAATCGGCATAAACTCCATTTCTTCTTCTGGCCCCTGGAAATAAAAGGTGTTATTCATAATATTTTAATATGTAGTCAAAATGGCAAAACAATACGCGTAAACCATTCATTTAATGTGGACGTGTATAGTGACAACATTGGTGCCGAAGGTGCCATAAGTTATTCGTGCAGGCATATATTGATGTATCTGGTGCAGGAAAAAGGGTTAACTGAATGAAAGTAAATAATTATTAAAACAATAGGCGTATTACTTTGTGGGTGGTCGAGATGGCTGGCCATTTATTTGTTGTAAGACAGGTGCCAGTCGGGCGAACTGCTATGCCAGTTTAAAAAACTCCTTCGTTTTTGCGCCGGTAGCTTGCAACAAGACCGTTAGCACTTAATTTTGCAGGCTATGGATATTCAATGCACCGATAGCGAGTTAGCTATTTTACGTACCATCGGGGCAGCAGCCGGCGAGCTGCAGGTACCGTGTTACCTTATTGGAGGTTTTGTAAGAGATAAGCTGATTGGCAGGCCCACCAAAGATTTGGATATCGTATGCCTGGGCGACGGGATCGCCCTGGCCCATGCTGTTGCAAAGCAATTTACACCAGCACCCCACGTTAGCTTTTTTAAAAATTTTGGTACCGCACAAATCAAATTGCACCATCTTGAAATTGAATTTGTGGGAGCAAGAAAAGAGAGCTATCAACACCACAGCCGCAAGCCCGCCGTGGAAGCGGGTACATTGGAGGATGATCAACATAGGCGTGATTTCACCATCAACGCCATGGCCATCTCCCTAAACATCGTTGATTTTGGAAAACTGGTGGATCCCTTCAATGGCCTGCTCGACCTTGAACGGAAATTACTGCAAACACCACTTGATCCGGGTATCACCTTTAGTGATGATCCTTTGCGGATGATGCGTGCCATCCGGTTTGCTACACAACTTAATTTTAAAATTGCCCCGGTAACTTTTGAAGCGATAAAAGTCAACGCCGCCCGAATCAGCATTGTAAGCGGTGAACGGATAGCGGATGAGTTAAATAAAATCCTGTTATGTAAAAAACCCTCTATAGGGTTGGATTTATTGTATACCACTGGCCTGTTAAAAATTATTTTTCCGCAGATGGTTGCGCTGGCCGGTACCGAATACATTGATGGCAAAGGGCATAAGGATAATTT
>JBBQOJ010000677.1:0-1892 GCA_038330815.1 Chitinophagales bacterium
GCTTATTGCTGCTGCTACTGTGTTATTCTTTCATTATTTATATTTTCTTTTTTATACCGGCTTTATAGCTACCTGCAACAACGTTGTGTCACTCACTTGTACTGCATATTTCTATTCATCTATTAAATACCTGGTCCACGAAAAATAGGTGCAAGAGTGCTACCCTTCTACAAACCCAGGGTAAACTGCCACGTTGCTATGAAAAACTGCCCTTGAACCGAGCCCCGCAAAAGGACGGGGTAACCTGTGGCAACGATGATGACAATAGCACGAATGCCTGAACCAAAAAAAAATCCAATCACGTATCACTATAATTTAATCGTGACAGGCTTACCTTCCTTCGTTAGTTGGTAACTGGTCTTCACTACCGATTTACCCTTTGTTACGGTGATCTCATATTTTCCCAGGTGCCCCCTGGTATTTACAACACCATTGTCTTTAGAAGTTTCGCTAATGTTTGTACGCCATTCGTTTAATACTAAATTTTTCCATGCGGCAAGATTTGGTTTAGGAGTCCAATCTTTCCTGAACATGGCAGCATCGGGCTTCCAGTGATCCGCCTCCCAAAAACCCCACATGGTAAAGCCATCAACAACGGGATGACTGTAACAGGCAATTAAAAAATCCCTTGTATAATCGGCCTGCAATTCCTCATCGGGCGAATTGATGTCGAATTCCGTTATCTGGACGGGAAGGCCGATTGGTTTAAACATATCCAGGTCGGTAAGAACTTGTGCAGGACTGCGTGGCTGACGACCTACATGGCCTTGAACACCAATGGCATCAATGGGTGCGCCATAACCCTGGAGCTCTTTAATAACGCCCAGGTATGTTTCAATATTTTTAGGACTTGCAATGTTATTGAGCATGGAATACTCGTTGATAAACAACGGTGCTCCGGGATCAAATTTACGGGCCAGCTTAAACCATGCTGCGGCCTCGGTGCGTGGCATTACAGCGAAATAATCTTTCTCATGCATCATCTCATTTATTACATCCCAGCCGTATACCTTGCCTTTAGTATAGGTTACAATCTCTTCTATATGCTTCGTAATGCTATCAGAAAATGATGGGCCAAAATCCGGCTTCCTGCTAAAGTCAGCCGGGGTGAATTTTCTTCCCGGCCATACCAAGTTATGACCACGCAGGCGTAGCTTATTATCCAGTATCCAGTTGATCGCCATCTTTGCTACTTCCCGCTTCTGGCGGTCTCTCCACACCGGCCACTTAAGGTGGTTGCCTATTGTAACTGCATTGAACAATTCGAGAATGTGTTTACGATATTTATCGGAGGCGCTATCATCGTAAGCAATACGGTTGGCGGATACCGCTGTTGCAAAAATAAATTCAGGGTCTATCAAACGTGCATGAACAGTTGCACCTTTCACCGCCTTACCCTTCGCATCTTTTACTTGTATCACCAATGGAGCCGTCCGTATATCTTCTATTCGTTTCAACGCATCCTTCCGCCATGCAGCACCTTCTTCCCTGCCTGCATAGGTTAAACGGGTAGTGGGCATTTGTGCCAACGTAGCTTGCCTGCCAAAATTCAATAATTGAAAATTGGTTATTTCAACTTTTTGTGCAAGCGCGCCAAAGCTAAAATTGATGGCTGCTTCACCCGCGGGCATATCGCTTAAGGCAGCAAAAGGAATATCAATCGTCCTCCATTCAGGACCAATATTTAATTCTAATATGACGCTTTTTTCGTGCGGAGGATTGGCCTGCTGAACAAAAAAGTTAACTACTGCATCACCGGATTCCTGCCGGGCATACACTGCCCGAATATTGAAACGAGCTAATAGTACATCCCCTTTATTTACGATCCCTGCACTTTTCCAGGATGCCTGGATATTGTAATGACTGGGTGTAGAGGCTAACACTTCAGCAGT
>JBBQOJ010000678.1:0-1883 GCA_038330815.1 Chitinophagales bacterium
CTGTCGCAACTGGATGAGGAGCAGTTTTCGGCCAGGGTGGAAGAAATTAGAGTGTATGCCCGTGTGTCGCCCGAACAAAAACTGGGTATTGTAAAGGCGCTGCAGGCAAAGGGGCATTATGTAGCCATGACCGGTGATGGGGTGAATGATGCGCCATCGCTAAAAAGAGCAAACATTGGTATTGCCATGGGGATAACGGGAACGGATGTGTCGAAAGAAGCTGCCCATATGATTTTACTGGATGATGATTTTACCACCATTGTAAAGGCAGTGAAGGAAGGAAGAAGGATTTATGATAATATCCTGAAATTTATTAAGTACCTGATGACCACCAATTCAGGAGAGTTATGGACGTTGTTGCTGGGCCCGGTCTTTGGATTACCTATTGCGCTGTTACCCATTCATATTTTGTGGATCAACCTGGTGTCTGACGGGTTGCCTGCCATTTCCCTTTCCTTTGAAAAAGCTGAAAAAGATATTATGAACAGGCCACCCAGGCCACCCCAGGAATCGGTATTTGGCAATGGCCGTGGAGTTCATATGATTTGGGTGGGAATATTTATGGCAGGCATCGCTTTATCCTTACAGGGATGGGCCATTAAAAACGGGCTGCATTGGCAAACCATTGTATTTAATGTGGTGTGCCTGAGCCAGATGGGGCATGTACTTGCAATCCGTTCAGAAACCCGGTCGTTATTCAGGATAGGCGTATTTTCCAACAAACCGTTGATTGGCGCGGTGGTAATTGCCCTATTGTTACAGTTAATGATTACCTACGTTCCTTTTTTTCAGCCGATATTTAAAACGCAGGCATTAACCATGATGGAATTCGCAGTGGTTGGGTTGGCCTCGTCACTGGTGTTTTTTGCAGTAGAGATAGAAAAAGCCATTTCAAGAAAAAGAAGGAATGGTCCCCTGCACGCTGCTGCGTGATGGCAAGACAGATAGGTTGGTGGTTACGGTCCCCTGCCCAATGCTACCGCCCCTGCTAAATGGGCTAAGTAAAAAAATGCCTGGTAGAAGTGGCAGCAATTATTCCCAACCTTTGATTCGTTTATAATCTTATTGCGTTTAGGGGGCGCAGTTAGCGCCAAATAATCCAGGAAGGAACATTGCATAGATAGGCCCCTTCATTTGTTTGTTGTGGGATGACTTGATAAGGTATAGCCTTGCTTAAGAAAAAAACCGCTACTCCCGGTTATAGGCCATCCTATTCTTTTTCAAACCGGCCGGTTACTTTTGTTATGATGATACGGTAAAAAACCTGTCTCTTTTGTAAATCGATGGGGGCATCCGATTGGGGCGGCCTACCATCTTTGAAAATGGATGTGCTGGTAGTTAGCGGAAACAGCCGGTCGAAAAAGAAATCACTGGCCAGTTTAGCGGCTTCGTCCGTTAATTCTTCAAATATACCAAACACAATCACCGATTGCCAGTTGGTCATATTCAGCATCCTGTCTACTTCGAAACATACCAACGGATTGTTGCGCAAAATTTCCAGTTTTTTTCCTTCATTGCTTTGGCCGAAAATATATTTACCATCATAGGCGTAAGTAACCGGTACGATGTAGGGTTGAGTATGGTCGGTGCATGCAAGCCGGCCTACTACCTGGCTTGATAGCAGGTTGTTGATTTGAGTTTCGTTGAGTTGGTAGATCATGATCGGAAATTTAACCTGTAAATAATCAATGCTCAATTCCGTTATTTAATCAAAACAGGGAGCGCTTTATCCTGGTAAGGCAAGTGGCGAAGAAGCACTGTGGTTCACTTCAAACGCCGCAAGTTGCGAAAGGCGGTCATCTATTTTCTTTTCGTGAATGGTGGCCTCATGAAATAAGGCGGCCTGTTTTTCCATGCCCAGTGTATTGGCAAAGGCAGCGGCT
>JBBQOJ010000679.1:0-1810 GCA_038330815.1 Chitinophagales bacterium
GTAAAGATTAAAGAAGTGGTGCTGTTTAGCGCTGATAAACTTTTTGCTGAAAGTACACCTATGTATGCGGAGGGTTTTCAATTGTTATCGCAAACAGGAGGTACACTTGCCCAGCCAAAAAACATAGGTTATTTTACTGAGAGTAAACATTATCAATTGGCAGAGCCACCCGGTTACAGGGTGGTATATAATCTTTTGCAGCTTTCTCGTTCCGCTAACGATCAATATTTATTTGGCTTTAGTTCTGCGAATCGGTTTGTAGGTAAATTCTATTTATCGGCTGATACAATAAAAGTGGTAATGGATATTGAAAATCTTGAAATGCCTGCCGGTGCAAAGTGGCAACTGGAAGATTTTGTTATGGAGCAAGGCGATAACAGAAACTCTTTATTAAATGATTTTGCGTCTGTCATCGAAAAAAATCATCCCCGCCTGAAAATACCTTTTCCCAGGGGATGGAGTTCATGGAGCGCTTTCGGTCCGGAAGTAACGGCAAAAAATATTTATGATAACCTCGCTGAAATAAAGAAAAAATTTCCTGCATTAAAATATGTTCAGATAGATGATGGTTACCAGGCAAACATGGGCGATTGGCTAACGGTGGGCAAATCATTTAATGGGGGTATTAAAGAGGTGTTATTAAAAATTAAAGCGGAAGGTTTTGAGCCTGGCATTTGGGTAGCTCCTTTTATTTGCGATACCAATTCAACAATTTATAAAAATCATAAAGATTGGTTGGTGAAAGACAGTTCAGGCAATCCGTTGCGAAGCGATAAAGTTGGTTTTGGAGGATGGCGTTTAGCGCCCTGGTATGTTTTGGATGGTACCAATCCTGATGTACAAAAACATTTTGAACAATTATTTGCAACCATGCGCAAAGAATGGGGATGTACCTACTTTAAGCTTGATGCAAATTATTGGGGAGCTATACATGGAGCTACCTATTATCGTAAGGGCGCTACCCGAACTGAGGCTTACCGCGATGGTATGACAGCGATTCTGAAAGGTGCTGGTGAAGACGCGTACATATTAGGTTGCAATCAGCCTATGTGGCCTTCGCTTGGATTAATTTCCGGGTCAAGGTCATCAATGGATATTGATGTGGATTTCAAAAATATGCAACACACCGGCTTAGAAAATTTATACCGGAGCTGGCAAAATAATAAGTTGTGGTGGAACGACCCTGATTGCTTGTTGCTCGCGGGTAATCTACCCGACAATCAGTACATGTTTCATGCATCTTTGTTATATGCTACAGGCGGCGCTTTACTAAGCGGAGACGACATTACCACTTTGCCTGTAAATAGATTAGCTATTCTCAAAAAAATGTCTAAGGCGCAGGGTATAGCCGCCGAATTTGACTCTGATAAATTTAATTATGGATGGATAAATAATAAATCAAAAAAGCAATTGGTTGTATTGAATTGGGAAAAAACGTCTAAAACATTTCATATCCCAATAGAGAAACCGTGCACGTTAGTTAATTATTTTACCGGCGCAAAAATTGGAAGTTTTTATAAGGAAATTGTATTGAAAGATTTTGCAGGAGAAGACGGTTGTGTTTTTGATGTGAAATGAAAAAAGTAATCATCCGGAAAACGATAATAAAACCTGGAAGGTTTGTCGGGAGCTGGAAAAGCCATCTAATTTCTTAATAAATTATCTATTGCCTATCCTTTAAAATTGAAATAAAAATATTGATCCGGATATTGAACTGCAGGCTGCGCGGAATAAACAGAAAAATAAATGCACATTCGTAATTTTAATTGAGCGAAGTTGTATTAACGGCGTTGGGAATTACGCGTGAGAC
>JBBQOJ010000680.1:0-1793 GCA_038330815.1 Chitinophagales bacterium
AGCGACCGCATTATCCAAAAAAATAAAGATGCTTAAGCGGAAGAAAATATTCAGGTGGTTGTTATATATAATTGGGGTGTTGCTGCTGTTTATACTGGGTATTGTAATATATGTACTATCGGTATCGAATATACGCTCTCCCGATCTGGCCGAGGCGCCTTCTTTACATACCCTTCGGCAGGAGCCCAGTAAAGGGTTTTATACGCTGCACAATAATTGGTTTCGGAAAAACAAGCATGGGTTGTACGAATTGTACCTGGAAGGTACCCCGGCAGCCAGGGGTATATTTAATGGCCGGCTTACCAAAGAACTGGTAATGCGGCAGGAGGATCACTTTAGTGAGCAAATCAGCAAAATGGTGCCGTCTGACAGTTACCGGAATTTTTTGAAGTACTTTATCGGTTGGTTCAACCGCGACCTGGATAAACACGTAATAGCAGAATACAAGGAGGAGATAGCCGGGATCTCGCAATCTGCCTCACCAAAATACCAATACCTGGGCACCAATTACCAACGTATCCTGAATTACCATGCGGCACATGATATTGGGCATGCCCTTCAAAATCTTGCCCTGGTGGGTTGTACCTCCTTTGGCACCTGGAATGCAAAATCGAAAGACAGCACCATGATTATTGGGCGCAATTTTGATTTTTATGTGGGCGATAAGTTTGCGGAAGATAAAATTGTAGCGTTCCAGCACCCCGACAAAGGGTACCGCTTTATGACGGTTACCTGGGGTGGCTTTATTGGCGCAGTTTCCGGCATGAATGAAAAGGGCCTGGCAGTTACTATCAATGCAGCTAAAAGTAACATGCCTTCTGGCTCGGCCACGCCGGTATCCCTGGTTACCCGGGAAATATTGCAATATGCGAAAAATATTGAAGAAGCGGTGGCCATCGCTAAAACGCGGAGGATGTTTGTAGCCGAATCCTTCCTGGTGGCGTCGGCAGCGGATAACAAAGCGGTGATCATCGAGAAAACACCGGACCAACTGGATGTGTATGATCCAAAACAAGATTATATTGTTTGTACCAATCATTTTCAAAGCAGTGGGTTGGCAAATTCAAAAGAAAATGTGGAACAGGTAAGGGAGAGTGCTTCTGCTTACCGGTACCAGCGAATGATGGAATTACTATCGGCCACCGGCAAGAATACGACGCAGCAAACCATCGATATTTTGCGTGATCAAAAGGGCCTGCAAAATGCGGATATTGGAATGGGTAACGAAAAAGCGATCAACCAGTTAATTGCCCATCATTCCATCGTATTTGAACCAACAAAATTACGGGTGTGGGTATCCACCGCCCCCTGGCAATTAGGGGCCTTTGTGGCCTATGATTTAAAGAAAGTTTTTGGCCTGGCCGGCATGAAAACAGATAAAGAAATCATTGTGGATAGCCTCACCATTCCCAAAGATCCTTTTATCAATACCCCCGCCTTCAGGCAGTTTGAAAATTTCCGGGCCATCAAACAACGAATGGCGGAAGGGGCCACGGTTAATCTCGATAGCCTGGTGAAAAGCAATCCTGCGTATTATAATACCTATATTTTGGCCGGTGATTATCTATATGAAAGAAAGCAGTGGCAGCAAGCGGTTCCTTATTACCGGCTGGCGTTGAAAATGGAAATTGCTACTGCTGCCGAACGGGCACATGTAACGGATCGGGTGGCAGGCTGCTTAAAAAAAATAGCACGGTAAGGTATGAAAGGCATTGGCATTGATATGATTGAAACGGAAAGGATTAGCCGGAAACTGGGTAAGGAAGCCGGCTTTCGGGAGTTGGTATTCTCTC
>JBBQOJ010000681.1:0-1789 GCA_038330815.1 Chitinophagales bacterium
TACTACATTGGGTTTCAGGTACATTTTGCTACTGTTCATAACTATTGGGGTATTTTATGAAGGTATAATTTTTTAGAAATTATTTCGATGATTTTAAAAGCATGCTGGAAAATAAAAAAATGCTTACCCGGCATCCTTTTAAAGTCGACCGGGAAGGTCGTTTCGTTTTGCCACAACTGGATATCCGGTAGTTCCATGTCTTCTTCCGTACCGGTAATGACGGTGATGGGTATGTTTAAAGGATCCCGGTTTTGATGAAGGTAATTTTCACTGATCCGGAAATCAGCCCGCAGGATAGGTTCAAAATACTCCAGCAGTTCATCACTGTTTAATATTTCTTCCGGCATTCCATCCAGTGCCCTTACTTCGTCAATAAAATCTGCTTTATTCAGAAGGAAGCGCTTTTTTTCGTTACGGGAAGGCGCTGAGGGCCCGGTGGTGCCGGTGATAAAAAGGTGCATGGGTGCGGCGTGGCCCTCATTCAACAATTTGAGTGTTAACAAGTAGTTTAGCAAACCGCCCAGGCTGTGCCCGTAAATAGCATACGGTTGGCTGTTTAGTGGCGGCTTCATTTGCCGGTACAGGTCGTTCACTAATTCGTTGATATCACCACACAGCGGTTCCCGCATACGGGTGCCCCTGCCCGGGTATTCAAGGGTGGTGAGTTGTAAAAAGGAAGGCGCTTTTTCAATAAATTCACGATAAGAATATTTGTTGCCACCTGCAAAAGGCAGGCAGAAAAGTTGGATCGTTTGTTTCATTCAACAATTAATTTTGTCCGTTGAACTCCTTACAATAGGGGCGGAGTTGGTATTTGCCAACACTGTAATTTGTTCACTATGGGTCACGTTTCCAGTTATTCCCGGAGTTGCAACGCATTCTTCTCGATACGGATTATAAAAATATACTGCAAAATAATTAAAAAAGAGGAATAATGTGTGGGGAGCGTGGCCAACACTTGCCTTCGATGTAGTTTTCATTGTAAAGCTGAAGGTGCTACCCGTTGCGGGGTGGCAGGCGGGCAGGGAAGGATTGTTAACCTTCCTTTATCAATGCGGAACACCGGGTTAGGTGCTAATCTGACAACCTCTCTTTGCGGGAGTTGTTAGTTGGTCAAAAAAAATCTTCTTCAAAATACATTTATATCAATCCCGCCTTATGGCCCATAAAGGCTGGTAACTCGTTTAATTCTTTAAAATGCTTTGGATCATGTTGTTGGAATTCGGCGGTGGGGATAGGTTCAATTAACTGGTCGATATAGAAACCATTGGCAGTTATGGGGATTACACTTTCCTGCATGGCGCCGGTAGCTATTCATTTCGATGCGTTTTCCAAAATTGTTCCAATAACATTTACCTGGTTCCACTTTAAAATACTGCTTCGACAGGAAGTAATTGAATTCAAAAAAAGGGTGTTCGATGGAGATCGCCAGCAAACCTGTTGGCTTTAAAACCCGGTAAAATTCCCGTATCGTGGTTGTCCAGTCCTCGATATAGTGCATCGCCAGGGCAGAAATCACGATATCGAAGGTGGTATTTTCCAACATTGGGAGTGGGTGGCTGGGGTTGTGCACAAAGAAATTACCTGCCTGCCTATTTCTTTCCTTTGCTAGTTCAATCATGCGTGGACTGATATCCACCCCTGTTACAGTTGCATCACTGGCAATCAAAATTTCGGCATATTTGCCGGGGTGAACCAGCATTCAGGATTTTTTTCCCACTAATTGGCGGCAACAGCCCTAGCGTATTGGGCCGGTCGTAATAAGCGTTGTGCGGTTTATGGTCTACCA
>JBBQOJ010000682.1:0-1784 GCA_038330815.1 Chitinophagales bacterium
TTGCTTGCATCTATCAACAGCAAATGTTACTCACAATTAGACATCGCTTTGTTATTGGGCGAAAGAGCTACTTCTGTTGACCCCCCACTCGCATTTGGCAGTTATTTAAAATTTGGTTTCCCCATTAGTAAGGTTGATGAAATTTCGGCGGAGGCTTCCATACTCACCTGGGATGGAACCGATGCAGGGTATTTTGCCGGAAAGCTAGGGCTATCATTATACTTTCAATCGGGAGGGATATGGTTGGTTTGTTGAGCCCCAGGCTGGCTATGTATTTGTGGGCAGTGATCCCTATTTCGACATCTACGACGGAATTAGTGATTTTACAGGTGTAGTTGGCACCATGAACATAGGCTACCGTTTTGGTCAGGGACGTTCTAAAGCCGATTTGGCGCTTCGATACGAACATGTATTTACCAATAAGGTGGGCCAGATATCCACCATTGGTTTGCGCTTTGCGGTATCCCTTGGATTTGGAAGAGGTAAATACCAGGAATGATCCGATGGAGAATGAGGAGAAACTATATTAATGGCGGGTCGATGCCATTGTATTCAATCCGCTTTTCTTGTTCAGTTCAAAAGAAACAATGGAGTATAAACAGCTCCTTTATAAAAGCTGTTATTTTTCATAAAAAGGAGCGAACCATTATTGCTGCCGGCGTTTAACCATTGGCGTTAATTACCACAGCCAGATCAAACCCCGGTATAACGCCATCCCGATAATTCCGCCAGCGATCCCTGCCACCGCATCTATATGGTCGCCATGCCCCTTACCGGTAACCCAGGAAAAAATTTCAAATCCGTAGCAAATGACTACCAGGGCAATAAAACAGGCAATGGCCGCGGTGTAGCTTTCGGATACAAAATAAAGGGCAGCCATCCAGTACAATATAAAGCCAAGGGGAATTCCCACATAAAAATGTTTCTTCTTGTCTGGTGCAATGCGGTAAGCCATGAAGGTAGTTGTTGTTATAAGTGTATATGGCCATTGCCAACAATGGCTATCAGCTAATGTAAATAATTGAATACCCTGCACCTGGTGCGCCTGGAATATATTTCTACTTTTGCAGAATATAACAATTTGTGTCTGTTATGCCGCCCTTTTCTTTACCACCCAATAAATCAGTGCTAATGCTGCCAGCAAAAGAATGATTTTTCCCTGCCAGCCAAATTTGGTTACTTCGTTCACCGCGAAGGCTTCCATCAGCAGTGCTGGTATCTTCCCCAGGGAGCTGGCCACCAAAAAAATCGTAAAACCTACCTTGCCGATGGCTGCTGCAAATGTAATAAGTCCTGAAGGTACAAAAGGAACCAGGCGCAAAGAAAAGATCAGTAAAAAGGCATTCCCTTTTTCAGCGGCAACCAGTTTTTGGACACTGGGATATTTATCCAGGCGGTTACCCACTTTCTTTTTAAAACCCCTGCGATACAACTGGAAGGCTACCGCGGCACCCAGTGCTTCTCCTGCAAAAGACAACAGGGTGCCATTTACAAAACCAAAGAATAAAATATTGGCGGCAGTAATAAATACACTGGGCAATATGCCAATAACGGCAACGAGTACACTCAAAGCCAGGCTGATAAAAACGGCCAGGTGCGGGTATTCGTTAAAAAGTTGGATCAGTGTTTTTTCCAATAGCTTTTGCATTAATTGGCGAGTGCGGAAACGGGCATTCAACCCGGCTTGCCCTTTTAGCTTAAGGCCAAAGGTATCAGGTAGTGTTTAAGCGGCTACTTTTATATTGTCACTTCGATGGTAAAGCCTTTTTTTCCGGGAGTGCTTT
>JBBQOJ010000683.1:0-1756 GCA_038330815.1 Chitinophagales bacterium
TTTGTGCATCGGCATTTAATGTTTTACCCGAAATTTCATTCTTTTGCATTTTTTGTTATTTTTGGTGAATAACAAAATGAAGCTTATTATCTGGGGAAATTTTCAAATAGAAGGGAGCCCACCGCAGGTGTTGCTTGAACAGGGGGTTTTCTGCTATGCTGGCAGACGTAGTAACAATGAGCTGCATATCGCTATCATCTAATATCCGGCTGACGAATTACTATTTAACTTTTTGTTGTTAACTTCAACTTCAGTTTTTTAAATCAACAGCGGTTCCGGGCTGGACATTCAATGAATACCAGCACAGCAGAAAGCCCTACCGTTGGGCGAAAAAGCTTTCGCATATTGTTGTACCAGGTAATTTTCATCTTCAAATGGCAGTTACAGGTTAACCCAAACCAGTTTTATCCCCTCCCGCTTTTCCCGTTGCCGGTAAGCATTGATTACATTGGGATAATCCTGTTTAGATATATCTACCTCATCTCCTGCTTTTAATGGCAGTCCAAAAATAACCGTTTCTATTCCTTCAGAGGCGTTGCGTTTAAAAGCTATTTCTTCTGCATCACAACCGGCAATATTCGCCAGGTTTTTTCGAAGTGGTTCCCGGCCCTGGTCCAATAGCCGCCACATAAAATAACCGGGCGCTTCGTTGCATAAATCATAATACCGTTTCATGGCTTCCTGCACCGTTTTTGGCGGGGGGGACACCCCTCCGTTGTTCAGGTTAATGATGCCTAGTGAAAAAGTGAAGGATTGTTGTACATAATACCAGAAATCTTCTTCGCTTGCCAAATGGCCAGGTTGGAAATGGCTGTAGTAGTGAGCTTTTTTTCGAGTTGGGTTAACCAGGCGGGTTTTGAGAAAAAGGCAGCAGCGGTAATCGCTCCTGCCTTTTGTATAAAATTACGCCGGTGAAGAGAGAGGCTCATGGTTGTTGGCTTTAGTGCCCCTCCAGATAGAAATTGATTTAATAGGTTACTGCATGTTCGGTTAAAACCTTACGGATTACGTTCACCATTTGTTCGCCTTTTTGCTGAATTTGTTCCTCTGTCCAAAGCAGGCTAATCAATGTAGAAACGCAGCAACTCATCACCGCATCACTGGCCGAGAAGTCTTTATTTGCCTGGTGTATCACCGCGGCTTTCAAATCGGGATGCAATTTATTGAGGGTAACGGAATTTTTAAGGTGATCCCACTTGCTGATATAATGCCAGTTATTATCGAACCAGTAAAAATTACCCGCCATTATTCCCTGTTCCCGCATGGCGGTAACCACTTCCCTTGTAATTTCAGGGGAAGGTAAAAACCAACTCAGGAAGGTACAGCTATCACCTGCCTCATCCGGCACCCGCCGGAAACTGATTTCGGGCAGGGTTGACAGGATAGACCGCAACGCTTTATTATTTTTACGCTGGATAGATAAAAAAGTATCCAGTTTTTTTATCTGTGCCAAACCCACGGCTGCATGCAGTTCGCTGATACGGTAATTATACCCGATAAAGGGATGGAGGTCGGCCCCCCTGTCGGATCCCAGGTGATCGTGCCCGTGATCGCTGAAGCCATCGCTCGCTATATAAATGTCTTTGCGGTTGGTCATTACCACCCCACCTTCCGCACAGGTAATGGTTTTTACAAAATCAAAACTAAAGGTACCGGCATCGCCGATGGTGCCCAGCTTTTGCCCTTTGTAGGTTGCTCCAATACTTTGACAGGCATCTTCCACCAGCGCCAGTTTATATTCTTTACAAATTGCCAG
>JBBQOJ010000684.1:0-1714 GCA_038330815.1 Chitinophagales bacterium
TTGCTAATTCACATTTTAAAAGGGTATGTGGTTGAAGCCGATGCACCAAAAAATCGCTGATACTTGTTCGGGATAAGTGCATCACGATAAAAAAAGCTGCATCTATATTTTCTGTCAATTGCGACACCAATTCAATCAGTGCATTCATACCGCCTGCGGAAGTGCCAACTACAATAATAAATTTTGGTGCTTTCATTTTCTGGAAATTTATGATTATTAATAACGCTGCCGTTCATTTAAAAACGAAGGCGAAGATAATAAAGCGCCTGAGTCAGTTTCATGTTAGTAACGTTCCTTAAAATACAAAAAAAAGCAACAGCAGCGATAAAGTAGCAAAAAAAGGAACAACTCCCTGCACAATAGTGAGCAATTACCTAAAGTTTAAGGCACTTCCAGGGCAGCCACCATTATGGAAACCGAAAAGGCAAAAACGGTTTTACTCATTGCTTTAATACGTAGTAATTCTCTATCAAGATGACGAAACCGGTCGTTTAATAGTGGATCGGTAAACTTCAGAAAGACCATTGTTTTTTACTGTATACCTGGTTTCGACCGGAAACAAAAGGAAAGACGTGCACCAGCCTAAAACAGGAGCATGATGAATGATTATTGAGCATTACAACTCCAACATTCATCAGCTTACAATACCCGCCATCCTGCTTCCCGAAAGATGTATCCACCTATGCCCCCTGGTTAAAAAATTAGCCTTGGAACCACTATCCCCTATCCGTTCGCTAATCCGGCAAGGTTAATTACCACGATGGTTAGTTCAATGTACTACCCATTTACAATTTCTCCTCCGTTGGGGTGCAATACCTGCCCGGTAATGTAGGAGGCATCATCACAGGCAAGAAAAAGATAGGAAGGCGCTATTTCCACTGGCTCGCCTGCTCTTTTCATGGGTACATCACTACCATGCTTAGCAACTTTGGAAGGTTTAAAACTGGCAGCGATCAGGGGCGTCCAGATAGGCCCCGGTGCTACGGCATTAACCCTGATCCCTTTTTCAACAAGGTTGGCCGAAAGGCTGCGGGTGAAAGAAATAATGGCACCCTTTGTAGCCGCATAATCAATCAGGGTGGCGCTACCGCGATAGGCAGTTACCGAACTTGAATTAATAATACATCCTCCTTTTGGAATATGTGGCAAGGCATACTTTGTCATCCAAAAAAACGAAAATACATTGGTGCTAAACGTCTTCACCAGCTGATCGGTAGAAATAGCCTGCAGGCTTTCACTTTCATAATGAATGGCGGCGTTGTTAACCAGGATATCAATGCGCCCGAATTTTTTTATGGTTTTGTTAATGGCCGACTGGCATACCCTTTCTTTTGAAATGTCGCCAGGTATCAATATGCACTCGCGGTGATAGGTTTCCATCACGATCCTTTGCGTATCCTTGGCATCGGGATGCTCATTATAATAACTAATGGAGATGTCGGCACCTTCTTTGGCGAACAACAGGGCCACGGCTTTACCAATACCACTGTCGCCACCGGTGATGAAAGCAATTTTCCCGGCTAGTTTATTACTGCCCTTAACCTCCAGGTTATCGGATGCGGGTTGCGGATCCATCTGGAGTTCTACACCGGGCCGTTTTTGTTGCTGGGTGGTACGTATTTTCTTCTTTGGATTTGCTTTTTGCAAGTTGGTTGTTTTTAAAATGAAGAGTGGCTATGGCAATGCGACAATTAATATGCCACAAGCCTGGCTT
>JBBQOJ010000685.1:0-1659 GCA_038330815.1 Chitinophagales bacterium
CACGCACCTTTGTGCTGACCTCAATATTTTTGTGGAGGGAAGGGCGTTGGATGATGATGGCAACGTGTTGCTGAAATTTGATAATGGCGCGGCGGGCGTACTGATGGCGTCGCAGGTAGCTGCCGGTGAAGAAAATGCCCTGAAGATAAGGGTTTACGGTGAAAAAGGAGGCGTTGAATGGGCGCAGATGGAACCCAATACCCTGCTGGTAAAATGGCTGGATGAGCCGGCCCAGGTACTGCGGGCCGGTTCCAACTATGGCGGACGGTTATCCTCTTTTGCCACCAGTAATTGTCGCACCCCAGGCGGTCATCCCGAGGGGTACCTGGAGGCTTTTGCCAATATTTATAAAAACTTCGCCACTACCCTGCTGGCAAAAATGGAAGGCACCACGCCATCGAAAGAAGCATTGGATTTCCCTTCGGTGGAGGAAGGCGTGCGTGGTATGGCATTTATTGATACCGTGGTAACCTCCGCGCAATCTGAATTAAAATGGACGGAATATGTGGTGTAATACCATAAGATAGTGGCCCATTAATAAAAAGTATAAAAAAAGAACAACAGCGTGTACGAACGATAATTGGCAGGGAGCGGGAATTGGTGAGCGCTTAATTATAAGCGATGTTAATGTTATTTTATCCCGGTAACTTGCCAACAATGTTGTATTTTTTTATCAGAGATTATGCAGCCAACTAGTATCTATTGCTGAATACTTTCCTTGTTTCGTTAAAACTCACCATACTACCAGTGTAACTTATTAGTATCATCCTAATGCATTATTCATAACTCATCACTCATCAATCATCATATGCAAACAATCAAAGGCCCCGGAATATTTTTAGCACAATTTGCCTCCGATAAAGCACCCTTTAATACGTTGCCTGCTATTTGCCAATGGGCGAAGGACAAGGGTTTTACCGGCATACAAATCCCTTCCTGGGACGCCCGGTTCATCAACCTGCAACAGGCAGCCGAAAGCAAAACCTATGCCGATGAAATTAAAGGCACGGTAGAAGCGGCCGGATTACAGATCACCGAATTGTCGTCCCATTTACAAGGGCAGTTGGTAGCCGTTAACCCTGCCTATGATCAATTATTTGATGGCTTTGCTCCGGCAGCAGTGCATGGCAATGCGGTGGCCCGTACCGCATGGGCAGTACAACAACTGAAATACGCCGCTAAAGCATCGCAACACCTGGGATTAACCGCCCACCCCACGTTTAGCGGTGCCTTGTTGTGGCAAACCGTTTACCCCTGGCCGCAGCGGCCTGCCGGACTGGTGGAAACTGCTTTTACCGAACTGGCAAATCGCTGGTTACCCATCCTGGACGTATTTGAGGAGTGCGGGGTAGATGTTTGTTATGAAATACACCCGGGAGAAGACTTGCACGACGGCATTTCCTATGAACTGTTTTTGGAAAAAGTAAACAATCACCCACGTGCCTGTTTATTGTACGACCCCTCCCATTTTGTATTACAGTGCCTCGATTACCTGGCGTATATTGATCACTACCACCAACGCATAAAGGCTTTTCATGTGAAGGATGCCGAGTTTAATCCAACAGGTAAACAAGGTGTGTATGGAGGCTATCAAAGCTGGGTAAACAGGGCCGGCCGTTTCCGTTCCCTTGGCGACGGGCAGGTAGATTTTAAATCCAT
>JBBQOJ010000686.1:0-1653 GCA_038330815.1 Chitinophagales bacterium
TTATACCGTGGGTGGGTACAACCACCCTGGCAGTTTGTGATGGCGCATTATTCCAACCATCAATGGAGGTTTCCTTCAGTAAAGGACACCGCGTAATAAATAAGGATGAGTAATTTTAGTGTGCAGGGCGAGCGTGATAGAGGCACTAAAATGCCCTAATACCCTTTACTCTTTCTTTGTGCACGCCAATTAAAATAGTTCAAAAATTTCTGTTGAATTACCATATTTTTTTATACCCATTCCGGGGTAAAAATGTGCAAAAAAAGCAGGGAGTCAACACAATACACTACAGTCAAAGGTTACAGCCGATATTAACAAATTGTTGTTATTAACTTTTACCCGTTGTAATACAAAGCGTTAGTAGTATTGCAGTCCGTTCTTATAAATACTGTTCAGGCATAAACCAGGTAAATCTGATTGGGAACCATGTAGATTCATGGACTGTTGCCCAACTGTAAGTAACTCTAATGAGGGACCAGCTACCGACATTGGCCGAAGCGGGTAGGTTACGAGGCAGGTACCAGCCTGGACAAACCGTGCAGCATCTTCGCAATAAAGACATGGCACATCAATGGATAAACCCCCTTCAATACCCCGGGTTTGCTGTCGATCGTCGAGTTTACATTGTGTAATTATATAATAGCTATTAATACGATCCATATGTCAGACAGCACCAACAGCACTGAATTATTGTTAAGAGAAAACAAAGACCGCTTTGTGATTTTGCCCATTAATTACCCGCGGGTATGGGAAATGTACAAAAAGCATGAAGCCAGTTTTTGGACGGCCGAGGAAATTGATTTGAGCAGTGATCAAAAAGACTGGGATGGATTGAATGACGGGGAGCGCCATTTTATTTCGCATATCCTGGCCTTTTTTGCCGCCAGTGATGGTATTGTGAATGAGAACCTGGCGGTGAACTTTATGAGTGAAGTGCAGTTGCCGGAAGCCCGTTGTTTTTATGGCTTCCAGATAATGATGGAGAATATCCATTCTGAAACCTACGCCTTATTAATTGATAATTATATAAAGGATCCCAAAGAGAAACAGCGCCTTTTTCATGCCATTGATACCGTACCCGCTGTGAAGAAAAAAGCAGAGTGGGCATTGCGCTGGATTGACCAGGGTAATTTTGCCGAGCGCCTGGTAGCGTTTGCTGCTGTAGAAGGCATCTTCTTTAGTGGTAGTTTTTGTTCTATTTTCTGGATGAAGAAACGAGGCCTGATGCCAGGTTTAACATTTAGTAATGAACTGATTAGCCGGGATGAAGGATTGCATTGCGAATTTGCCTGCCTGTTATATAGCATGTTGGAGAATAAATTAACGAAAGACGCCGTATTTGAAATTATTGCGGATGCTGTTACTATTGAAAAAGAGTTTGTATCAGAGGCCCTTCCCGTGGCCCTGATTGGAATGAACGCCAAGCTGATGCAGCAATACATTGAATTTGTGGCCGACCGCTGGCTGGCCGAATTGGGCTATCCCAAAATGTTCAATGCCACCAATCCGTTCGACTTTATGGAAATGATTTCCCTGCAGGGTAAAACCAATTTCTTTGAGAAACGGGTAGGGGATTACCAAAAAGCCGGTGTGATGGGTAGCAAGGAATCACAGGCTTTCACCCTCGAAGAAGACTTCTAAAAAAAAGTAATT
>JBBQOJ010000687.1:0-1631 GCA_038330815.1 Chitinophagales bacterium
TATGGCCGGCAACTGGAACCCGGGTTGCATGCCCATTTTACCTTTATACCCACCTATGATATCGACATGGCCTGGAGTTACCTGCACAAGGGCTGGTGGAGGAACCTTGGCGGTTTGATTAAACGCCCATCAGTAGAACGCCTGAAAGTATTGTTGCAGTTAAGGCCCGATCCATTTGACGCGGTTGCCTGGATGGATCAGCTACACGCGTTACACCAATTAAAGCCCCTGTACTTTTTCCTGGTGGCGGAGAAAAACAGCCGGTATGATAAAAATATTCGTCCGCATTCAAAGCCGATGCAACAATTAATTGCCGGGCTTGCGAGCAAGTATACCGTGGCACTTCACCCTTCGTGGCAAAGCGGTGATGATGCCGGCTGTTTAGTAAAGGAAAAGCGGTTGCTTGCCAATACAATTCATCACCCGGTTACAAAATCACGCCAGCATTATATCCGTTTTGATTTACCTGCCACCTACCAGCAATTAATTGCCAACGGCATTACGGATGATTATTCGATGGGGTATGGCAGCATCAATGGTTTCAGGGCATCGGTGGCCACTTCGTTTAATTGGTTTAACCTGCAGCAGGATAAGGAAACCAACCTGCGCATTCATCCCTTTTGTTTTATGGATGCCAATGCCTATTATGAACAACAGTTCACTGCCGCAGAAGCATTTGAAGAGATGATGCACTATTATAACACCTGTAAAAAAGTGAACGGCTTATTAATCACCATCTGGCACAATAATTTTCTGGGTACCGGCCTCCCCTTTGCCGGCTGGAGGGCGCAGTATAAAAAATTTATTGAACAGGTGATGGCAGCCTCCCATGTTATTACGCCGTAACGGCCTTAGGGAACATTTAACAGTATTTCTGGCTGGTCTGCTTTTTGCTATTTTATCTTTACAAAAAATCAACACATATGAAACTAGTTTACAAAATGGCAATCGGCGTATCAGCGGTGGTTGCGGCAAGCGTAGTGGTTTATATGGCACAACGTTCCAGTTCCAGTAAATTACGAAAGCTTTACCAGATTTCAGAAGAGGGCTACGAAACTGCGCAGGATATTTTATTCCCGGGCGAAGTGATTGAAGGCAAAAACCTGCGGTATGGCCCTGTAATTCCTAACTAATTGTTAGCATGCTTCCCATTTGGAGGTTAGCCATAAGTTGTCGGACGCTTGCTTGTTCCGCAAATAGCCGGGAGGGTAAATAACATAAATTCCTCCCCTCCTCCACGCTTAGGTGGATTATTGTTCCGGTTCTGCGATAATTTTCTGATGATTGCGTTTAATGCTATAGTTTACCAAAAACACCCCTGCCAGGGTAACAAGGGCACCCCACACAATATTCATGGTAAGTTTTTCATTTAGTACAATGGCTGCGGTAACCATGGCCACCAGGGGATTAATATAAGCATACAAGGAAGATATAGCCGCCGGCAATTTTTTCATGGAGTAAATAAAGGCGATAAAACTTATGATGGAGCCAAATATTACCAGGTAAACAATTGATAGCCATATCCGCATCGACACTTCTCTTAGCGGTATTAAGGGCTGCATGGTTTCCGCTATTATAAAAAGAATCATTGAACCGATCAGCATTTGCCAACCCGTAGCATAATACGGGTT
>JBBQOJ010000688.1:0-1595 GCA_038330815.1 Chitinophagales bacterium
GAAAGCGGGCATTTTTGTGCGTAAGCCCTGCCGTAACATCAGCAGCTTCCCAAAAGAATGCGGTGCGTTTTAATACGCCGGTTGCTTCGTTGCCAATTACCATACCTGCTTCCCAATCCATATTATGCAGCACTACTAATGCATCCTGCATGTTTCCTTCATAGGGACCAATAGACTTACGCCTGGCATAATCGCTGTATATCCAACTAAATGTAGCGGGGTAATAGCCGATAAATTCAAATTTCTCTATATCTACCGATTCCAATGAAACAGGCTCATTCGTCAAATTCTTTACTAAAAGCTGCTTGCGAATTACAGGGGAGTTAGGATACAGCAGAAAGGCAATGGTCAATTCAATTTTTTGGTCGGTACTTTTTAAGGTAACGGCTGCACCATCACCTTGCCTGCCATCCTGAATGGATTTTATGGCAACAAACTGCCACTTCGATCTGCCTGAATACACAATTCCATTTACTTCGAACTGAAAATCGGTATTCTCTTTTTTAAAATATTTAAACTCACCGGAAACAGGTGCATAGACTGTTGTTAGAAGAGGCCCCTCTTTAGCCGGAAGTTTTATAGTTCGGTAAATTAACCCGTTATTGAGCACAAGTGCCGTATCTGTCCATTTTGAAAAAGGCTGGGCATATAAATTTGCGTTGAACAGGCAAATAAGTAGCATGATATTGACAACTTTCATAATCTTCCCTATTTGTAAAATATGAAGCTTTTATTAATAAAACACCACCAGGTTGAAAACCTTTATTATTCAAAAGCACCAAGGTTTAAGGTTACTGCTGTAGCAAATCGTTCTTTTGAGGAAAGATCAACAAGGGGCAGGTTTTGATCAATCAATACACCTTTGCCGATAGCAGGACTCCCCGGTTTCAACCTGAAATTGGCTATCTTAGGATCAAGTGATGGATTTACAAATATTGGGTCTGCCACGATATCACCATAACCCGGAATGTTTGGATGTGCACCTCCAAAAAATAAATTATTGATTCTAACAATATTTGCAGTGTTTCGGTCAGGCCGTGTCACCATCCAGGTATCGAGTGGACAATCAGGCAGGGCTACCACAATATTATTGATAATGCGTACATCCTTACAAAAATCCAACCCGATATTCCCCCACTTCAGTTCCGGCGTAATACCGTTGTGGTAAATGGTGTTGTTTACAATATCCAACCTATGGCTACCCCAATTTTGAATACCTCCACCCCCATTGCCATACACCAGGTTGTTTTGAATAAGGGTGCGACCCAAATAAAAATCGGGATCCAAATACTCTTCCCGATTTCCGTCAAACAGCATCCCGTTGCCATTAAACCATTTTGGCTCTCCCACTTGTTTAGCTATTTTACGTTGGTTGCCGTACACCTGGTTGTTACGTATGACTATTTTTGTCAGATTGTCTACTTTATCAAAATCGGCATACATCATCAGCGAAAATCCGGCCATAGCGTATTCTACCGTTGTCCAGCAATTATTGCGGATGATATTGTTTTCAACGGTAAGGTAATCAACCTCCGAAGCCCACATGCCATCGGTACCGCAAAGTTCGATCATGCAATTAGCTACCCTAATATGAT
>JBBQOJ010000689.1:0-1580 GCA_038330815.1 Chitinophagales bacterium
GATTTGCCGATATCCGGAAAATGTTGGAGCAAAAAGGCCTGGATGGTATTGCCATTGCCGCCCCTGACCATTGGCATACACCCGCTGCCATCATGGCCTTGCAGGCGGGTAAACATGTGTATGTAGAAAAACCCTGTAGCCATAACCCGCGGGAAGGGGAACTGCTGGTAGCAGCCTCCATAAAATATGATAAGAAGGTACAAATGGGCAGCCAGCGCCGAACCTTCAATAATGTGAAGGATATGATCAATCGCCTGCATACCGGTGCCATTGGCCGGGTATATTTTGCACGAGGCTGGTATGTGAACGATCGAAAGTCGATCGGGAAAGGTGTTCTTACGCCGGCACCAGCTCACCTCAATTTTGATTTGTGGCAGGGCCCGGCGCCCCGCACCGGCTATCGTAGCAATATCGTTCATTACAACTGGCATTGGTTCTGGAACTGGGGCACCGGCGAATCGCTTAACAATGGTACCCATGAATTGGACGTAATGCGCTGGGGATTGGGGGCCGATTATCCAACAAAGGTAATTTCCGCTGGCGGGCGTTTTCATTTTTCCGACGATTGGGAAACACCTGATACACAAACCATCACTTATAATTTCCCCAATAACACCGCCTGCACCTGGGAGGGTAGAAGCTGTAATGGTTTTAATTCCGAAGGAAGTGGTAGAGGCGTTATCTTTTATGGCGACAAAGGCACCATTGTTTACCCGGGAGGCAATAGTTTTAAAGTGTACGATGCCGGTAATAAACAGGTAGCCTCGGTGGTAGATGACACCCCTTATGATGCCACCAATACAGTTAGTCCGCTGGCTAAACTGGATGGACAACATTTGCACAATTTCTGTGAGGCCATCCGTGGTAACGAGAAAATAAATGCACCCATCCTGGAAGGGCACAAATCTACCCTGTTGCCACAGTTAGGTAACATCGCTTACCGGGTAGGCCGCACCCTTGATTGTGATGCCAGCAACGGCCATATTTTAAATGACAAAGAAGCGATGAAATTATGGAGCAGGGAATACGAAAAAGGGTGGGAGGTAAAAGTGTAAATTGTTCTCCGGCATCCGGTATTAAATAGTGGTTGGTTTAAAGGTAAGTTCAACCTCCTGCTGTGTACCAATGCAAAATTTGTCTATATGATTAACATACTTTCCTTGCTCATGCCTGGTTTTTTTAGGGCCGCTTGCCACCGCCACCTTGTTTTCCATTATCTGAAATGGGGCTCGTTGCTCCTGTTGGCAATGTGTAGCTGCCCCTGCACCACCAATGCGCAACAACCCAAGCGCCTTTACATTGCCAATGACGATCATACGGATTACATGTGGACTGCCAATGAAGCTGATTATGATACGGCCTTTGTTCAAATGCTTGACTACTACCTGGATGAAATAGATTCCACCAAATCAAACCCTCCTGATTTTCAAACCCGCTTTAATTGTGACGGAAGTTATTGGTTAAGGGCCTATGAAAAAAGCAGGACACCGGCGCAGTTTAACCGGTTGATGGCCAGGATAAAATCAGGCCATATCAGCAGTCCTTTAAACCTGCTGGTAAGTTGTTATGGCGCTCAGCCC
>JBBQOJ010000690.1:0-1560 GCA_038330815.1 Chitinophagales bacterium
TTACAGACTCTTTAATATTTATTAACTGTTAAACAAATGTTAATTTATTTGAATTCCCGAAAGATTATTTTTTTAATAAATATCCGCGTTCAAGAATCACAGCTTCTTTATCGCTTTGATTTATTTCAATTTTTTCCTGAATCTGCTGATATCCTTTTTTATCAACGGTTAGAACATATTTTCCTGGTTTTAAAGTCATAAAATACTCACCAGCTTCGTTGGTCATCATATTGATTTTTGTGCCGTTAGCTTCATCCTGAACAACAATAGACACGTCAACCACGCCATACCCTTCAAATCCTTCTCTGATGGTGCCTTTTAAAATCCCTAAGGCGTTGGTCGCTTTTTTCTTGCCATCTTTTTCCAAGATTGCATAATCTTTTAGATTGATTTTATAAATATCACTTTCTCCAAGTCCGCCTTTCCGTTCGCTTGAAATATAAGCATATCTAGTATCAGCGCTCAATGTCAATTGCCCTTCTTTAGCTGAACTGTTAATTGGGTACCCTAAGTTTTGAGGAATAGACCACTTACCATCTTCAAGTACGGTTTTAAAAATATCGTAACCACCCATACTTTGCGGACTATTACTACAGAAAAATAAGGTTTTTCCATCTGGTGCCAAAAACATACCACCTTCATCATATTTGGTATTGATATTGGCTCCGAGATTAACAGGTTTGCCCCATTCTTTTTTGTTCAATTTTTCTACCATCCAAATATCACTTTTACCAAAACCACCTTCGCGCTCGCTCGTAAAAAAATACGTTTTACCGTCTGGCGATACACAGGCGCCACCTTCCCAATAGCTAGATGCGATTGGTTTTCCGATAGGCTCAGCCTTTTTCCATTTCCCTTGTGCAATCTTGCTCACGAAAACATCACCACCCCGAGAATTTTTATCGTTGATGTCGTTTTTATAAATAAATATCTGTTTACCATCGGGCGAAATACTTGTGCAGGCATCGTGTGCTTTGGTATTTACCGCGCCACTAGCTGGCTCAGCTTTTGAAAAATTTTTGGTCAATGAATCTAATCCAGCAACATAAACATTCTCAAAATATTTTCCATCGCCTTCTACATCGATAGGCGCATCGGTGCCATCTGGACGGCGAGTTGTGAATACAAGCATTTTTGCATCGGCTGTTATGCATGGATTTTTGTCATCGTATTTGCTGTTAATGTCTGGGCCCAGGTTGCTAATTTCTACGTTAAGCGGATTGGCAATCATTGTTTTTGCAATCTGGCATTGGCTGAGAACAATATCGGCTTCTTCTAATGCTTCGAGAGGAGCGCCTTTAATGGCTTTGAGGGTATTGCATTCCTCAATAGCTTTATCATAATTTTCATCCATTTGGTAAAGTTTACCCAATAGTAAAAATGTTTCGGCTTTTACATCGTTTTTAAGTGCCTCGGCTTTTAACAAAACATCTTTGGATTTATCGTATTGCTTTAATGTAAAATAACAAAATCCTTCATAATACAGCGCTGTAGCGTCATTTGGACTATTTTTGGTAATCTCACGGAACGAATTAAGTGCACCAACCACGTCTCCGCTAT
>JBBQOJ010000691.1:0-1536 GCA_038330815.1 Chitinophagales bacterium
CTATGTATCCAGCAGAAATTGTAATACCAATGAAAGAAGAGTTAACCGAGAACGGTTTTGCCGAAATGTTGACTGCATCTGAAGTAGAAGAAAAAATTACGGATGTAGGCACCACCCTGGTTGTTATCAATTCGGTTTGTGGTTGTAGCGCAGGCACAGCCAGGCCGGGCGTGTTAATGGCCGTGCACAACAGTGCAAAAAAGCCTGATCATTTAGCTACCAGTTTTGCCGGTTTTGATGTGGATGCGGTAAAAAAAATCAGGGAGCACCTGTTGCCTTACCCGCCATCCTCACCTTCTATAGCGTTGTTCAAAAACGGGCAATTAGTACATTTCATTGAAAGGCACAATATTGAAGGCAGAAGTGCGCAAATGATCGCAGAAAACCTGATCGGCGCGTTTGAGCAACATTGCAATTAAACCTGCTTAATTTTTATTTTGTAATATCCTGTGGTGGTTCACTACAGGATTTTTTTTACGGGAAGGGTTACCACTTAATCAGCGTTTATAGATTACCGGTAGCCAACCTACAAGGTGTTGTTCCCAAAGTTTTTAAAATTTTGGACTGGGTGTTGAATGGGGATAATTGAATATCTTGCAGCACATTTTTAATATCCGATTTTTATGTATCCTAATTTATATTATGTTTTTAAAGACTGGTTTGGTGTTGAGTGGGAAATTCTGAAAATCCTCAATACGTTTGGATTGATGGTTGCGGTTGGTTTTGTTGTAGCTGCGATGGTAATCACCAGCGAGCTAAAACGTAAAGAAAAACAGGGATTGCTATTTCCCAGGGAAGAGTTTATTACCGTAGGAAAGCCCGCATCTCCCCTCGATTTGATGGTTAATTTTATAGTCGGATTTATTTTCGGTTATAAGTTATTTGGTTTCCTGTTTTCCAGGCCTGCGGACATGACACCACAGGAGTTTATTTTTTCAGCCGAAGGTAGTTTTGCTGGTGGCATTCTATTGGCACTGGTGTTGGCCGGATTAAAATATTGGGAGAAAAGCAAGCAGCAGTTAAAAGAACCTGAGCAGCGTAGTATCCGCATCTGGCCGCATGATAGAGTGGGTGACATTGTAATTATATCCCTGGTATTCGGTATTATTGGCGCCAAACTTTTTGACAATCTTGAAAACTGGGATGACTTTATCAAAAACCCTGTGGAAAGAATCTTTTCTGCAGGCGGATTAACTTTTTATGGCGGGCTTATCTCCGCGGGTATTGCCCTGGTGGTGTATGCAAAGAAAAAGGGTATCAAAATAATTCACCTGGTAGATGCCATTTCCATCGCCATGTTACTGGCTTATGCAGTAGGCCGGATTGGATGCCAGGTTTCGGGTGATGGCGACTGGGGAGTTTATAACAGCGCCTATATTACTACGCCGGAAGGCAAGGTGGTGGAGGCAAAGGAGGGAGAATTTATGGCGGCCCTCGAACGAAATAAAACTTATTTTTTAAATGGAACTGCCATTGACCCAGGTAAATCTACCCCTACTTTTGTAACCGATCGTAAAAGCGAAAGCCTGGAAACAG
>JBBQOJ010000692.1:0-1512 GCA_038330815.1 Chitinophagales bacterium
GAAGTGTTTATCAATAATACCTGGCTGAGTGAAGGGGTGTATAAAGATATTTTTGACCTGATGGAGTATGAACCACGATTGAAAATAAACATTTCGGATAGTAACCAGAGTTTTACGCCGATGCTCACGGGTAATATCAACTGGGTAGCCTCGTTACATGCGCCGCATTTCTGGCATTTATTTATTCGTTTTCCCAAAACCAACGTGATTTATGAATGGCGTCAATTGGTGTATACTAATGATGTTGCCAGGATGAGCCAGGCCATAGAAAACATCATTTTCCTGCATCCTGCCAGGTTTTATGATAACCAGGTGGCGGATGGCGCCGCCTTGTTTGACATTGTTCAGCAACAATCCTATATTACGCGGGAAGCAGGCGCACCGGCCGTTTTACCCGTATTTAATTTGCCCTACTACGAAGGGCTTAACCGCTATCATGATAAATATTGGTTAGGTATTTACCGTCGCGATGAAATGTATACCACGATTTTTCTGAAGGAGCTCTGCCAGCTTTGCCTGCAAACCAAAACCGGCCAACTTTGTTCCACTCCCTGGAAATCGGTTATTATAAAAAATATCCAGGAGAAGGATCGCCCTTACTGGAACAACCTGCTGGCAAAGCACCGCATCAATGTTCGTCATGCGGCCAACGAACTTAACTTCCAGGTAGAAGATAATTGCAGGGAGGGGCTCGAATTAAAGGAGTACCTGCTGCAGGACCTGCACCAGGAAGATACCCGCACCTTCGGCATTTGCATCGGTATTAAAACCCGCCAGAAGAGTGAAGTGTTTAGCAGTATCCTGGTGCGCAAACGAAATTTGTTTACCATTGCAGGGATTGGCTTTTTACCCGTTTATGATATTTTGTGTGCCCACCAGTTTAATCCCAATGAAAGAACCGGTACTATTTATAGCAAGGGGAACCCAAAATTTTTGATAAGGGAGCAATTAAGGCGTGCCATTCTTTCTTACTATCAATTTCATCAATCGATGCCCTCCACGGCGCTCCCGGTGCAGCCTGTAAAAAAGGAACCCACTTCAAAGCCGGCCAGCAAAGTGGAGGTGCACCAGTGCCCTCATTGTTATACAATTTATGACGAAAAATGGGGTGAACCGGAGCATGGCATTCCTGCCGGCACTGCTTTTACGGCGTTACCGGCCAGTTACTGTTGCGTACTTTGTGAAACCCCGGGTAGTAATTTTGAAAAGATAGATCAGCAACAGTTGAAGTACACTACCTAAGCCATTCCAATAACCGGGTAGTAAATTTTTCAGTTTGATGGCAAATGTATAGGTTGGCCTGGTAATCCCGGTAGTCAACCACAGGAATTGAACGCGTGCCGAAAGGCTATCCAAACGCTGAAGTAGCGTACTCCATTATTTGTAATTGTTGCGCATTTACAACTACCGCTGTCGGTTACCCGAAATATAGGGCATCTCCCCAGGTGGATTAAACCGCTGCTGTTAACATAGTTGAAATGATGATGGCGGTGGGTTGCCTATTGGTATGCC
>JBBQOJ010000693.1:0-1505 GCA_038330815.1 Chitinophagales bacterium
GTGGCGGACCTCCTTCCCGGGGGGGCAGTAAAACCCATAAGTTTTATGCATCCATGGGACAAAACATTTCAAATAAGGAAATCCAGTTAACCGTACAGGGGCAAACGGTAAGTTCCAATTTTGGTACGGTGGATTCTGCCCAGTACAATATCGAGCAGCTATTACATGCAGGTATTTCCAACGACCTTTTTAACCATCGGCACATCACCCTTGAAAAAGACGAGGAAGCCCTGTTGGAATCGTTGGCGGATGCAAGCTTTGTTAAATATGGCACGTTGAAAAATCATCCCTATTTTACCGATTACCTATCGCAGGTAAGCCCGCTCAATTTTTACAGCGAAACCAATATTGGCAGCCGGCCATCCAAACGCTCCGGCGGCAACAAAATTTCGTTAAAAGAGCTGCGCGCCATTCCTTATGTAGGTGCCTGGGCGCAGCTAAAACAAAATGTAACCGGGTACTTCGGCGTTGGCACGGCATTGAAGGAACTGGATGAGCAGGGAGACTTTGCACGCTTAACAAAGCTATACCAGGAATCACTTTTCTTTAAAACCCTGCTCGACAATTGTGAAATGGCGATGAATAAAAGTTTCTTCCCTTTAACCGCCTTCCTGGAGAAAGATGAGAAATATGGGGTGATCTGGACAATGATTCACGATGAATTTAATCTAACCCAACAATACATCCTCAAGCTTTCCGGAAGAGTGGAGCTGATGAGCGACTACCCGGTAGACTCCCTATCCATCCTTATGCGGGAAAAAATTGTGCTGCCGCTGTTGACTATTCAACAATACGCCATCATGAATATTCGGGAGATAGACGATACCCTAATTAATTCGCCTTTAAAGGAAACGTTTAAGAAACTGGTCATCCGTTCTTCCTTTGGTATTATCAATGCGGGTAGAAATTCAGCCTAAATTGGTATTGATCTAAATAACAATAGCCCTGCCCATTTACCTGGTAAGCAGGGCTTTTTTGCGTTCGTCAACTAATTGATGGATAATTACCGCATGCTGCTTCGCTATTGTTGCAACCTGCTACTGTTGCTATGCGCCCCACCTGCAATGGCTGGTGGTTTTGCTTTCGTTCGCAAATAGTTCAAATTATCCATGTTCTAAAACATTCCATCCTTGTATTGCTGTCCGGCCCTTTAATTATTAATTTGTGAAAATATTCCTTTGCGTGATTATAAAACAGGGCATTGCCGTAGGTTTGTCTAAAAATCTCACATATGAAAATTAAAGCTTTACTATTAATTGTATTTATCTTACCCTCCCTTCTTTTTTGCACCGCACAACAGGCGGGTAAGGAGTTGCCGCTTTACTCAAAAGTGGTAAAGGGGCAATTAGAAAATGGACTCACTTATTTTATTCTACCCAACAAAAAGCCGGAGAACAAAGTGGAGCTGCGCCTGGTGATCAATGCGGGTTCCATCAATGAAGATGATGACCAGCAGGGGCTGGCGCATATGGCCGAACACATGGCCTTTAACGGCACTAAAAATT
>JBBQOJ010000694.1:0-1505 GCA_038330815.1 Chitinophagales bacterium
CCTGGCAAAATCCAATCATCATTGTATAACGGCTTAGCTGATTTTTCAAAAGAAACTGATTTTACATATGCCAATGAGCGAAGATATTTTGCGAGAATCTTTGCATCCGATTGGTTTTCAATACTTATTTTTAGAGTAGTCATGCCTGGTATTTTTTACATTATAAAAAATCGCTTTTAATTTGTAAAAAGTCGGGGTGATGTGACTCGAACACACGGCCCCTACGTCCCGAACGTAGTACGCTACCAACTGCGCTACACCCCGATTTTTATAACTGGTTGTACAAAGATATACTTTCTTTTAAAAATATTGATTTATCTATGGGAACAACACCTGCTTTTTCGCACACAAGTCCCCCAGCCAAATTAGCAAACAGCGCTATTTGCCTGTTATTCAATCCGCAAGACAAACACAATCCTGCTACACTGATTACCGTATCCCCCGCTCCAGAAACATCGGCAATCGCCCTTATTTGAGCCGGATAAGCGAAATATTCATCCTTGGTGGAGATATAAATGCCTTTTTCTGATAAGGTAATCATTAACGTGTGAATGTTTCGCTGTGTGTGCAACAGTTTTGAAGCGTTGAATAAACTTTCCGAGTTATCCTTCTTGCCTTCGGTTGAATGGCCTTCGGAAAACTCCTTAAAATTGGGTTTAAACAATGTAACATCGTGATAATGGTTAAAATTTCGCTTTTTTGGGTCTACCAATATTGGTATATCCTTATTCTTGGCAAGTTCAACAATCTCATCAATTAACTTTGGTGTTATTACCCCTTTGTCATAATCCTGAAAAATTATTGCATCTGCTTTCTCATTGTCTAACATTTCAGTGATGCGTATTACCAATTTTTCTGTAAGTTGCCCAGAAATGGGGGTATCGGTTTCCCTATCAACCCTCAAAAGTTGTTGCGTACCTCCAATTACCCTGGTTTTTTTACTGGTGGGCCGGCTTTCATCTACCATCAATCCAAAAGTGGACAATCCTGCTTCCATCATTAGCATTTTAAAGGTTTTAGCACTGGGGTCATTACCTACCACACTGCATAGGAGAGGCTTTGCACCTAGGGCTAAAATATTCAATGCCACGTTGGCAGCGCCGCCAAGCCTGCTTTCTTCCTCGCGGTAAGTAACCACAGGAACGGGAGCTTCGGGTGAAATACGCTCTACCTTCCCCCATAAATAATGGTCTATCATTACATCTCCAATAACAATTATCTTTTTGTTATTGAAGTCGTTAAATAGTTTTTCAATTGTTTTTTGTTCCACTTCAAATAATTTTGCCGATAAAATTACAATTTATAAAATAACCCACGGTGTAGTTTTTAAAAAATATGTGGATATACATGGTGGATACTGCACCAGTCAATCGGTTTTCTTAATTTGGATAATATACGATCGGGTGAATCAAATCTATTTAGATTTTATTTGTTGTTAAAATTACCTTTTCCAGAGATGACTTACATCGGATCAACATCCACTACTATAACCAACGACTTAAACA
>JBBQOJ010000695.1:0-1503 GCA_038330815.1 Chitinophagales bacterium
TTGGTGGTGGCACTTATTTCATGACTGTCCCTGATCGCTTTGGAGATGGTGGAAACAGACAACTGAAGTTCCTTGGCCAACATCTTTATCGTTAGTTTATTCATCTATTACCCCTTTCAAATAATTCTAAAGTAGAAAGCTACACAAATTTGTGTTTTATACGAAATCGGTTTCGTAAGTAAAACATAACAGATGTTGTATTATCATTAATAATTTATAGACTTTAGCAGTACCAATTGTTTTTTAAATCAAAATACTTACTGTATGATTGCAATTTCCAACACACTCCAACCGAGCGAAATTAATCCATTAAAAAGCCTGGAAGTATGGGAAGAAGATGTATTGGAACGATATCCTGATCCGGCAAATATCTTGCAGGATAAATCGACCGAAGCCTACCGCAATTATGAAAACCCGCAAAGGGATACTGTAAAACAATTTTACCGCCTCAATCATAAATACCAGTCATACGATTTTGTATTGGCCAAAAAAGAGCAATACCTGCGCTTTGATAAAAAAGAAATGCCGGTTTGGGATGCCTTCCGGTTTTTAAACCAACTGGTAGATGATTCTGATCCGGATACGGACCTTGATCAGTTCCAGCATTTGTTACAAACTTCCGAAGCCATTCGTAGGGATGGCCATCCCGACTGGATGGTGATGGTGGGGCTGCTGCACGATATGGGTAAAGTATTGTGCCTGTTTGGTGAGCCACAATGGGCCGTGGTAGGGGACACCTTCCCCGTAGGATGTGCTTTCTCTGATAAAATAGTGTACCCTGAATTTTTCAAAGCCAACCCCGACATTAATGAGGAACGCTACAATACCACTTATGGTATCTATTCGCCTAACTGCGGTTTAGCTAACGTGCAAATGTCGTGGGGCCACGATGAATATATATACCAGATGGCAAAGGATTTTTTACCCGAGCCTGGTTTATACATGCTGCGTTACCATTCCTTTTACGCGCAACACCGCGAACATGCCTACAACCACCTGATGAGCGACCATGATCACGAAATGTTTAAATGGGTTGATTTGTTTAATCCCTACGATCTCTACTCCAAAAATCCAACAACCCCCGTGTGGAATGAATTAAAGCCCTACTATGAATCGCTGGTAGCCAAATACCTGCCTGCCTCATTGAAGTTTTAATCCGGCACCTGGTCAACTTTTTATTTGAATAAACATACCCTGCCTGTGTGCTTATAGGATAGGCATAACCATTAAACTAAATGCTATAATGAAAAACTGTTTTTTCTATTCACCCTTCTTGTGCTTACCACTCACTCCTTTGCACAGGCTCAAAAAGATGTTACCGGTACCGTTACCGACGACGCAGGGAAACCCCTGGGCGGTGTAACCGTTATTAACCGAAAATCCGGTACTGCCACACAAACCGGTGACAACGGTACCTATAGTATCCGCGGAGGAGCAGGGGACTTGTTGGTTTTTAGCAGGGTGTCGTTTACTACCATGCAACAAACTGTGGGCGCAGCCAGT